>QMVU01000012.1 GCA_003661265.1 Thermoproteota archaeon
CGCAGCCTCAATACCTAATTCAAAAGCCCTAACGTTAACATCGGTAAGATAGGGAATTACCGATCTAACAGCCTCTAAAACAAATTTTGGATGAAAAGGCAGCACGTTAAACGCTGCCAAAACACCTAACATAACAACATTCTCGGATCTTAAATCTCCAGCTCTTTTAGCTATGGATTCCGCATCTATCAAGACATAATTCACCTTATGCTGTTCAAAAATCGAAATAATCTCCTCTCTATCTGGATAAGGAAGCTCTTCGGCGTAATAGGACACAGGATATAGTAGCTTATCGTTGAGGACGGCTAAACCTCCCTTCTTCAAATATGAAATGTTTCTAGCTCCCTCTAATAGCTCTAATGATACTAGTGCTTGAGCTGCCCCCCTTGGAATCATAAATGAATGAGCTCCTCCTATCCTAACATGACTCACAACAGAGCCCTCTCTTTGCGCAAGTCCATGACTTTCCCTTATCTTCACATCGAAGCCAGCTCGTATGCTTGCCTCACCGAGGATTCTAGAGGCAATTCTTAATCCCTGCCCGCCAACACCACTTAATATTACGCTAACCCCCCTTTTATCCTCCATAGTCATAGACCTCCTGAAGTTTTGATTCAATAGCACCAAAGGGGCAAATTTGGGTACAAATAGAGCATCCTACGCATTTTTCCTCTATAATCTTTGCTTTATTTTCGAATAAATCAAATTTCAATGCAGAGCAGCCAGTTTTTACGCATACACGACACCCCTCGCACTTTGCTGGATTTACCTGCAACGCTTTTGGCCTGTCTCCTTCCTTTCTTGATCTCCTGAGTTCCTGAAGTACACATTCTCTTCTGAATATTACGACGGCTGGTCCATTTCTCGCACCAAATAACGCGTTAACTACTGCTTTTTCAGATTCAACAATATTATAAGGATCTACTACTCTGATAAATTGTATTCCTATGCATTCGGCTATTTTCTCCGGAAGCACAATCGGGGCCTTCTCGCCCATTGCATTTCTGCCAGTTCTTGGGTTCGGCTGATGACCCGTCATGGACATCCAAGAGTTATCCAAAATCGCGACAACTATAGGGGCTTTGTGCACATATGCGTCAATTAGCGGAGGTATCCCTGCATGGAAGAATGTAGAGTCTCCAATTACAGCAATAATCGAATCCTCGACTCCCGATTTTGCCAAACCAATTGCCATGGCGATGCTAGAACCCATGGCTATGGCGGCGTCAATGGCCCTTAGAGGAGGATTCCCTCCCTGATCGTAACATCCACGGTCTCCCAAGATTATTCCACGACTTCCGGCAACCCTTTTAATAGCTCTTTTTATTGAAATAAAAGCACCTCTATGCGGACAGCCAGCGCACAGTTGAGGTACTCGTTGAGGAACTTCAATTGCCTCTATAGATGTGCCATTAGGATTCTTCCCCTCTATCATGAGGAGAGCGCGGAGTATCTGATCTGTAGTTATCTCTCCATATCTCTTCAAGTGCCCAGTACTCTTGCCATAAATTTTAACCTGGAGATTGTTTGAGAGAGCTATCCGGAATATCTCTAGTTCTATTATTGGATCGAGCTCCTCAACGATTAAAACACTCTTGACACTCGAGATGAAATCCAATATGGGTTTCTCTGGTAGCGGGTTCGATACGCATACTTTGAGCAGGGGTATCTTGGTGGTGCCTATAAGTGATAGAGCCTCCTTTACATCATTATATGGACTACCAGATGCTATTATGCCGAGTTTGCCGGAGGATGGGCCTTCCCTACTTATCCAAGGGGGTCTGGAAACCAAATCCTTAGCTTCTTCCAGTTTTTTAAACAATTCAGGAATGTTTCTCCTTACATTAGGGGCGATCGAAATTAGCTTTTCTGGTTCTTTTTTGAAGGAAGGCCGTTTCCTCTTAATACCAGGGCATATACTTCCTAGACTTACAGGCACCCTGCTGTGTGCTATCCTGTCTGTATACCTGAAGATCACCGGCAATCCAACCTTTTCCGAAAGAGTTACTGCTCTCTTAACAAGCTCTTTTGCCTCCGCAGGATCAGATGGTTCAACAGCAACTATATGAGTTATTTTTGCGTGATTTCGCGTATCTGTTGAACTCTGGGAACTTAATGGAACGGGATCGTCAGCAGAAATCACTATTAGACTTCCTTTTATTCCAGTAATGGCAGAAACCGCTAATGGGTCTAGGATCCAGTGCGTACCTAGATGTTTCATTATGGCTGCTGCTCTCAAACCACAAAGCGACGCAGCATATGAGATCTCAAAAGCTACTTTTTCATTAACTGCCCATTCTGCATATACGTTTAGATCGTTCTCCTTTGAAATTCTCACGAAAGCGCTCAAAACCTCACTACTTGGAGTTCCGGGATAGGCAGTTGCTACGTTAACTCCAGCCTCTATGAGACCTCTAGCTATTGCTTCATTGCCCGTCATCAGCACTTGATGTTTTTCTACCTCCACTAACTCCATTCTAACACCTTTTGATAATCTTCTCTAACCATTACTGCTTTGAAATAGTGGAAATCGGTAGTCCAATCAGATCAGTGCCATCGGAGGAATGGGGGCTCGATAGGTTATTTCTACCTCCTAGGGGCTGTCATATTTAAATTTTTCATTTATGCCTTAAATATACTCGACTTTCGTCGAATCATAGAGGAGAGAACTCTCTCAGCTTTTGAGCTAAAGTTGTTACATTAGGAATGCATGAAACCACTAGTGGTATCCCCATTATCTCCGCTAGATTGATAGCTAAATTGTGAACGGCCTCCGGCTTTAATCCGTGAAGTACGACCAAGTTTGGCTTTAGATCAAACACTTTCAATGCTACCATGGGACTCTTTCCCTCAGATACCTTTGTGAATATTAAAGCCCTCTCAGTAGAGGATCCAAACAGAAGTATGAACTCTGAGGTTCCACTAAGGTTTTTTATGGCTGCATAACTGTCTATAATCGTATATCCATTGATGCTAAACTTTCTTGGTGGTTTGTAAAGCCAGACTCCCTCTATCAATTTAACAAAGGATTCAATATCAACTGGTACTGGAAACTCTCTCATATCTACGACGGAGTTTAGGAATGGTTGAATTCCAGCCATTTTCGCTAGAGTTTTGAAGACCTTTCCTCCTCTCTTCTCATCCTCCTCTATTAAGGATATTATAAATCTCTTAATTACTAGCGAACCAGGACTTCTTCTTCTGCCAGACTCGTAATCTGATACTACGCTAGCAGATACACCAAGCAATCTGGCTAGATCGCTCTGTTTGATCCCAAAATATTCTCTCCACTTCCTCATAGATAAACCTATGTTAGGGGAAAACAGGAGATCTCCAGCTATTTTCTTAGCAACTGCTTCTTTAATCAATCGTCTTTGAAAACTAGCTATAGTCTCCTCTTCCTGACTTGAATCCACTATTTACACCTCGCCATAGTAGAATTCATCAATTACGCATTCAGATCAGTATGATAAATGTTACTGTCAGATAACGGTGACATGGTTAACCACTCTCTCAGCTCTAATTCTATGTAGAAGCAAAGGAACAAGAGGGTTAACTATCGCTACTCGAAGGAGTCTATAGCGTATCTCACTAAGTCACTTATCAAATTTTCAAATTCCGTGTCTGGAATCTCATACACACGGTAATTTCCGGTGATTTCTGCAATTTTCTTAGCGATTATGTGATAGCAATAAGCCCTTTTTATCCTAACTAGGGATTCCAAGTAGAAGTCTAGACAAGTGCAATAATAGTCGCCCAGTATTAGGTAATCGCTTCCTTCGCCGCTGACCACCCATAATTCCCTGCCGCTCGGCTTAAACACATATTTAGACACTCTCTTATTCCTTAAGACCCAGAGAACTTTCTCTCGACTCCTTGAAGAGAGCAAAGAGAGTAGCTTTTCCGGATCGTTGTAGTTATCTTGCTTTTCTGTATGCTTTGAGTTCTTGCTCACAAAGCTCCCAGGCATCTTCCTCACAACTTTAGGATAAAGGTTTTTCCCTGAAACCTAATTTAAAGTGATTCCTTCTTTCAGTAATCCTTTTATTTGCGACAGGCAAAGGTGTGAGGGTTCGGTCTTGCCGGAAACCCATGATGTTGTAATCATAGGAGCAGGTCCTACGGGAATATTTGCGGCATATGAGATAAAGCAGAGATCTCCTGAGGCAGATGTGTTAATTATAGATCTGGGACCAGACTTGGAGGACAGGAAATGCCCAGCTTGGAGGACAGGAAAATGTACTCTTTGTTCAGTTTGTTCAGTTATGTCAGGATTTGGTGGAGCAGGTGCTTTTAGTGATGGTAAGATAAACTTAAGTGAAAAAGTTGGAGGTTCTCTATACGAGTTTATACCCGAAAGGACCCTTCTTAAGATAATATCCTATGTAGATCGTCTATACGTTAAGATGGGAGCTCCAAGAAAGGTCTGGGGAACAGATAGAGGTAAGATAGAGGAATTGAAGAGGAGAGCCTACAAGCACGGTTTTCTACTTATTCCCTATAAGGTAAGACACATGGGGCTTAGCGGGAGCAGAAGGGTCCTTAGCAGCTTCAGGCAAACGCTAAAGAAGCTCGGAGTGAAGATGGTCTTTGGAAAGAAGGTAGAACACATAATAGCAGAAAATGGTAAAGTGAAGGGAGTTCAGACTCAGGATGGGGAAGTTATAAGGTCTAGATTTGTTGTTGCAGCCCCTGGGCGAGTTGGGGCTGACTGGTTGGTGAGAGAGGCAAAAAGGCTGTCTATTGAGGTTGAGGGTGGTAGAATTGACTTGGGAGTTAGAGTAGAAGTGCCAGCTGAAACGATGAGGGAATTCACAGATGTTTTGTATGAACCAAAGCTCGTTTACTACTCAAAAACCTTTGACGATAAGGTCAGGGTGTTTTGCGTGAATCCGGGCGGCGAAGTCATAACTGAGTCCTATTGGGGAATTGTAACGGTGAACGGATTGTCTAAAGGAGATGAGCTGACAGAAAACACGAACTTCGCCCTATTAGTTTCCACAAAGTTCACCGAACCATTTGAAAATACAATTTCCTATGCTCTAGATATAGCCAGGCTTGCAAACAACATAGCAGGAAACCAACCACTCATTCAAAGGTTAGGAGATCTCTTGAGAGGAAGAAGAAGTACTCCTGAAAGAATTAGGCGAAGCATAGTGAAACCCACGTTGGGAGGAGCTGTCCCAGGAGACTTAAGCTTTGTTCTCCCTTATAGATACCTTACCGACATAATAGAGACGTTAAGAGCTCTAAATGAATTAATGCCAGGAATATATTCAGACCACACGCTTCTTTATGGTGTGGAGATAAAACTCCATACAGCCAAGTTAAAACTTGGTCCAAATCTAGAGAGTCTTAAAATTAAAGGGCTATACGCTGGCGGGGATGCTGCAGGAGTATCTAGAGGTTTACTTCAGGCCTCTGCCTCTGGAGTTATAATTGGAAGGGATATTGCAAGCAAACTTTAGCCCCTAATAGGGAGGTTCAAACTTTTTATACCTGCTAAGCTGTCTCTCCTGCGAGACTGGGGAGGGTTAAGCTTGGCTAGAAGGCTTGCTAGAAGGCGCAAAGTTCAAGGAGTTAAACCTAAAATAACACGAGGCCTGCCAACACTTGCTAGAATCAAATGCGCAGACAATACTGGCGCCAGAATCTTACAAATCGTTGGAACAATCGGGTATAAGGGCAGAAAAGGCAGATTACCCTCTGCAAGTGTTGGAGATATGGTTGTTGTTGTGGTTAAAAAGGGCAAAAATGAGCTCATGCACAAGCCCATGAGAGCAATAATTATCAGGCAGAAGAAAGCTTATAGGAGAAAGAATGGCCAATGGATCCAGTTTGAGGACAACGCAGCAGTCCTAGTCGACAATGAAGGAACTCCTAAGGGAAGCGAAGTTAAGGGACCAATTGCTAAAGAAGCAATAGAACGCTGGCCTGCCTTGGGTGCTCTTGCAGCAACAGTTGTGTGAGGGGATCGTGATGAAAAGACCTACATCTTCCAAACCGTCGAAACAAAGGAAATATCTATATAGAGCTCCAAAACATCATAGAGGAAAGATAATGTCAGCTCATCTCTCCCCAGAGCTTAGAGAGAAATATAATACGAGATCTTTCCCAATTAGGGTCGGAGACAAGGTTATAGTGCTTAGAGGAGATTATAAGATGCATGAGGGCAAAGTCATTAAAGTAGATAGGAAGAAGTACAGGATACACGTTGAAGGCTTGAGAAGGAGGAAAGTAGATGGAACTGAAGTTCCAATACCTATACATCCCTCTAAAGTCATGATAGTAGAACTAGACTTGAAGGATGAGGAAAGAAAGGCAGCATTAGAAAGGAGGGGTGGCTGATGGGTAGAAAGGGCAGCGCTGCACATCTCAAAAGGCTTGCAAGCCCTAAGCATTGGCCAGTTCCAAGGAGGGTAAAGAAGTGGTCGGTAAGACCAAAGCCTGGCCCTCATGGAATAGATGAGAGCATCCCCCTTCTTATTTTAGTGAGAGATATTTTAGGCCTAGCTCTAACGGGAAGAGAAGCCCGGAGGATCATAGCACAGAAAAGAATCCTTGTTGATGGAAAGCCAAGGTATGACTACAAGTTTACCGTTGGAGTAATGGATGTGGTCTCTATTCCTGATATGAACCTTTACCTTAGACTAGTTCCTAACCCCAAACGCTTGATAAAACCAATTGAAATTCCAAAAGAGGAGGCTGATAAAAAAATAGTTAAGGTAGAGAGGAAAGTTACCGTAAAAGGAGGAAAACTTCAGGTTGGAACACACGATGGCAGGAACTTCATCGTAGATCAGGAAAGCGAATATTTCGGGGTTTCTATTGGAGATTCTCTGCTTATTAGGGTTCCTCAACAGGAAATACTGCAACATTTTCCGCTTAAGGAAAAGTACATCGGAATCGTACTGAGAGGGGGGAAAGCCGGAAGAATTTGTAAAATAGAGAAGGTTGGGGAGCTCGTTGAAGCAAGAGACTTGGATAATCCCGATAAAATCTACAGGATCCTCCCCCGCAACATAATGGTGGTTGGAGAATCTACGCCTGTCATAAAGGTGAGAGAAGGATGAGTTCTGAA
This sequence comes from Thermoproteota archaeon, assembly GCA_003661265.1. Lineage (GTDB taxonomy): Archaea > Korarchaeota > Korarchaeia > Korarchaeales > Korarchaeaceae > QMVU01. The sequence goes on from QMVU01000012.1 coordinate 7,082, forward strand.
ATTTATGCGCTATCAGCTGAGGAGGAGATCATACAAAAGTGGGAGAAAAATCCCATGTTGATGCCTAGAGTTCACTCTGTGACGTTACATATATGTCCAGGACGTAGCGGTGAGATCTTGCAGAAGGCAGCTTCGATTCTGGAGGAACTTACTGGTCAAAAGCCGGTGTTTCATAAGGCAAAGCGTACAATAAGGAATTTTGGAATTAGGAAAGGCGAGCCTATAGCGGTATCGGTTACGGTTAGGGGCAAAAAGGCTTTGGAGACTCTAGACAGGGTTGTAGAAGCTGTTGGAAGAAAGATAAAAGCCAAATCATTTGATGAATTCGGAAACTTCTCGTTTGGGATAAAGGAACATATTGACATTCCCGGAGTCAAATATAAAGCTGAGATCGGCGTGTTCGGAATGGATGTTAACGTTTCGTTGGAGAGAAGTGGTTATAGAGTTAAGAGAAGGAGGATTAAAAGAAGCCACATACCTAGGAAGCACCTGCTCTCGAGGGAGGAAGCAATTATTTTTGCTAAGAATTTCCTGAATTTGGAGGTAGTGGAGGAAGATTAAAATGGCCGTAGAAGCTGGGAAAAAGAAAAGAACAAAGGGCAAAGGAGCTTATCGATGTCGTAGATGTGGAAGAGTTGGTTATGGCATAATAAGAAAGTACAATTTGTACCTATGCAGACAATGTTTCAGAGAAGTAGCGCCCTTGATGGGATGGAAAAAGTACGAGTAATGGTGAGTTAGGATGACAAGATTAGATCCTTTAGCAGATGCCTTAAGCAAGATAACTAATGCTTCTGTAGTCGGCAAAAGGGAAGTTACTATCGATATAGCTTCCAAGCTAATTGGTAAGGTCTTAAGCATTTTACAGAAGGAGGGTTATATCGGAAAATTTGAGAGGATATATGAGGGTGGTCATGCTAAATATCGCGTAGAACTCATAGGGAAAATCAACAAGACGGGGGCTATAAAGCCTAGGTTCTCCGTTAAGAAAGATGGTTTTGAGCCCTGGGAAAAGCTTTTCTTACCAGCCAGAGACGTCGGTATTATAATAGTATCAACCCCTCGCGGGGTTATGTCTCACAAAGAGGCCAAGAAGCTAGGTATTGGAGGAGTTCTCATAGCGTATTGCTATTAAGGAGGTAGTGAATATGAGTAAGATGGAGCTTCCAAAAAGAGTTTGGAACAAGGTCGCTAACTTCTCGCTGACGCTAGAAGTTGACATAGAAAAAGACGTTGAAGTGTCATTAGATGGCGAAGAAATTGTGATTAGAGGTCCAAAAGGCGAGCTGAGAAAGAAGTTCAACTCAAGGATTTTAGATGTAAACATCGATGAGGAAAGAAATAAGGTTGTTTTAAGGGTTTTTAATCCGAGAAAATTCGAGAGATCTTATCTAAACACAATGAAATCTCACATCAGAAACATGATGCTTGGTGTAACGCGAGGGTTCAGAAAAACCCTCATTGTCGCATATGCGCACTTCCCAATTAGGGTTGAGGTAGACGAGAAAAACAAAATAATTCTTATACACAACTTTCTCGGAGAAAAGAAGCCTAGAAAAGCAAAAATAGTTGGAGAGTCTACAAAAGTTACTGTAGAGGGAGATAAGATAATAGTGGAGGGGATTTCAAAAGAGGAAGTCGGACAGACAGCTGCTAACTTAAGACAGGCTACTAAGATAAAGAGAAAGGATCCACGAGTCTTTATGGATGGAATATACATCCTTAAGGAGGGATGAGAATGGACAAAGCATCTCTTAAAAACCTTCTAAAGCTTAAGAAGAAGAAACCCAGGTTCTTAAATGTAGGAAGATACCTGCATGGACATGGTTTAACCTCTTGGAGGAGACCACGAGGAATCGATAACAAGCAAAGAATAAGGAAGAAGGGCCAACCAAAAGTTCCCTCAATTGGATATAAGAATCCAGAGAAGATCAGAGGTCTTCATCCTACAGGATTGATCCCTAAGGTAGTTCATAGCATTTCAGAACTCGAGAGAATTCCAGAGAACGTAAAAGACAGGGTAATTATATATATCGGTAGGACCGTCGGGAAGAGAAAAAGGTCTTTGTTGATAAAAAGGGCCAAGGAGTTAGGCTTTAAGATCATAAATGAGGGAGTTGAGAGCTAAGAATGACAAACCTTAAGTATCAAAGAAAAATCGCCGCAAAAATCGCTGGAGTTGGAATTGATCGGGTCAGATTTGACCCAGAGAGAATTGAAGAAATAGAAGAGGCAGTCACTAGGAGAGATGTCAGCAGGTTAATCGCTCAAGGCGCCATCAAAATACTACAAAAAAGGGGAACAAGCAGGGCAAGAGCAAGGGCTAGGAGAGGGAGGAGGAGGGGTCCAGGAAGCTATAAGGGAAGCAAACATGCTAGAATGAGCAAGAAGGAGAGGTGGATGAGGAAAATCAGAGCCCTAAGAAGGTCTCTGAGAGAGATGAGGGATAGCGGTTTAATAAGCAGAAAAGAATATAGGCATCTTTATCCACGCCTGTCCACGTTTTCTAGTGTCGCCCATCTGAAGTCTTACGTAAGAAGGAAAGTAATAGCTCAGAGAGGTGGGTAGAATGGCTAGATCTGCAAGGTACAAAGTTAAGTTTAGAAGAAGAAGGGAAGGGAAAACGGATTATCGAAAAAGATTAGCCCTCCTAAAAAGCGGGAAGATCAGAATGGTTGTTCGTAAAAGCAACAAGTTTATCACGGTTCAATTTATCAGGTCAAAGCTAGAAGGAGATGAAGTTCTTGCTTATGCTTATTCCAAAGAATTAGAGAAATTAGGTTGGTTATTTTCCTGTAAAAGCATTCCTGCTGCTTATCTCACTGGATATATGGCCGCTATAAGAGCGATGAATGCAGGCATTCATGAGGCGATACTGGATATTGGGAGGTATCCTTCTACAAGGGGTTCTAGACTATATGCCGCGCTAAAAGGAGCTCTAGATGCTGGACTCTCCATTCCCCATTCTGAAGAAATACTACCCGAGAATGAGAGGATAGAAGGCAGGCATATAGCGGAGTGGGCGAGTACCTTGAAGGAAGAGAACGAGGAGCACTATAGGAAGATCTTTTCTGGATATCTTAAAAGGAAAATCGATCCAGAAGATATTCCTAACGTCTTTAAATCTGTATTAGAGAAGATAAAAAGTGGTGTCGAGGAGCCTGAGGCAAAGGAGGAGGGATGGGTTTGAGTCTTGAGGAGGAGTGGGTTCCTAGAACGAGGCTAGGAAGACTTGTCGCAGAAGGAAAAATCCAATCACTAGATGAAATTTTTAGAAGAGGCTTGGTCATCAGAGAGCCTGAGATAGTGGACATATTGCTCCCGGATTTAAAGAGAGAGATCATAGAGGTTAGAAGGGTACAAAGGCAAACCGATGCTGGAGAGCTTAGTAGTCTAAGATTAGTAATAGCAGTGGGAGATGGAATTGATTACGTTGGAGTTGGGAGGGGTAAAGGCAAGGAGTTCCGAGACGCTTTCAATGATGCTATCAAGAAGGCTAAATTAAATCTAGTTAAAGTTAGGAAAGGCTGTGGATCTTGGGAATGTGGTTGCGGACGTCCACACTCAATACCTGCTACAGTCACGGGAAAGATGGGGTCTGTAAGAGTAAAGCTTATTCCAGCACCTAGAGGTGCTGGGCTTGTTGCTAACGAGGTTGCTAAGATAATTTTATCGCTCGGAGGGATTAAGGATATAAGAGTTTTTTCAAGAGGGAACACGAGAAACAGAATGAATTATGCTTTTGCAATTCATGATGCGCTTAAGAATCTAATGGCGCTTCAGTTGCCTGTTGATGAAAGGGGATTGATTTCCGGAACTGAAATGAACCCTTAAATAAGGGTTGATTGAGAGGTGTGTTTATATCGGTCCCAGGTCTTGGGGGAATCTTAAATGGAGGAAAGAGGCCCAAACCACAAAGTTATGGCTGTGATAAGAATAAGGGGGCTAATAGATGCTAGACCAGAGGTCAGGAAGACCATGGAAATGCTTCACCTAAAGAGGAAATTTAGGGCTACCCTCGTACCTAATGAACCTGCTCAATTAGGAATGCTACACAGAATCAAGGATTACTCAACCTTTGGAGAGATAGACCTAAATACGCTTACCCTTCTCCTCCGCAACCGAGGGGAATTAAAGGAAGGGGGAAGACTTACTGACAAATGGTTAGCAGAGAACACTGAGTTTAAAAGCGTGGAAGAACTCGCGGAGGCCATACTAGACGGTAAAATTAAATTTCATAAAATTAGCTGGCTAAAACCTTATTTTAGATTACATCCACCGAAAAAGGGATTTAAGCGAAGTACGAAAAGACCATGGAGAGATAAG
>QMVU01000013.1 GCA_003661265.1 Thermoproteota archaeon
CCCCCTTATATCGTTAAGGTTGAGAGGACGAATATCTAACTTATCTTGACTATGAGGATGTAATAATTTAAGCTGATGGTAAGGATTTATGAATGTCTCATGACATACGACACCCTCATAGGCTTGCACAGATTTGAGCACACTCTAAAACCAAAAAATGGTTTTTTACTCCTTAGTCCCCTGAAGGTAATAAGTAAGAGAGGTAAAATCGAGTGCTGGGGCTCAGAGATTGACTCTTTGGAGATAAGAGAGAAGGGAATTCCCATTTTAATAAGAGCCTTGGAGATAAGCGATCTGGAGATATGGGCTCCCTCAAAACCCACCGAAATTCCAGGGATAATTCCTAAAGAGTGGGAAGATCTCGTCAGTAGAATAAAGCCCGGAGATGTGATAATGTTACTTGGGGGCGTGGATGTCGGCAAGAGTGGATTATTTGCGTTTCTTGCAAATAAACTAGTATCAGCTGGTATGAGAGTAGGGCTCATAGATGCTGATGTCGGCCAATCTGACATAGGGCCTGTTGGTACAATAGGTCTTTCCCTAATCGATGAGACCGTCGTTCATCCCTCGCTCGCGAAGCCTGACGGTCTCTTCTTCATTGGGGACAATACTCCAAGGGGTCACCTCTTGCCCATGGTGATGGGAACTAGAATGCTCCTTGATATCGCGAAGTCGGAAGAGGCAGATGTTATACTGATAAACACAACAGGGTACATTCATTCAGGCCCTGCAAGAGCCCTAAAGAGGTTTAAGATCTTGGCAACCCAGCCGAGCAAGGTCGTGATATTACAGAGGGAGGACGAATCCGAACACATAGCTAAGTTAGTTCCGAGCAGCTCCGATTTAATTAAGATCCATGTTTCTAGAAATATAAGAAGGAAAAACCACTCCTTCAGGATATTTCTCCGGCAGAGCAACATAAGAAGATATTTAGAAGGAGCTGAGAGCGTAAGGATAAACATTCGTGACGCCAAATTCACGGATACGCTGTTCTTTTCTGGCTCATCTGCACAAGATCTCGTTAAAGAGTTGGAGGAACTGCTCGGCAGACCAGTACTCTACGCAGAAGAGGCCCCAGACGTAATAGTATGTCTTCTGGAATCTTTGAGTGGGCTAAAGGAATTAAAGCTCAGAGGAAAACCTCTAAGGACAGCCACTCGAAGGGGATATGAGGGATTGTACGTGGGCTTTCTCGACGATGTAGGGCTCTGCCATGGCGTTGGAATAATAGAGAGGTTCATGCCAGAGCAAGGTACCCTGGACATCTACACCAAATTCTCAGGCAGCTCTGAGTACATAGCGTTTGGGTACTTAAAGTTCAATAAGAATGGCATACAAATTGGGAAGAGGGGTCTGACCGAGCCTTGAGGATAATCAAGAATTCATCGGAGATCTTATCGAATGCTACCGGTTTGGATAGAAAGGCTAGAATGATCATGTTGGATCTCTTAGAATCTGCCATCAGAGTAGTGGATGGCAAGGAAAGCGTGATTTCTTCCGTAGCGCTGAAAGATGGACGTATTTCCGTTGGTAAATTTGGGATCGCCCTGAAGGGCAGGGTATTCGTAATAGGAGCGGGTAAAGCCAGCGGTAAAATGGCTGAAGGGATAGAATCCATCCTCTTAGAGAGAATCCAGGCCGGGTACGTGAACGTGTTGAGTGGAACCGAAAATTTCTTCAATCTGCATAAGATCAGAGTGCTTCCAGCTGGGCATCCAATTCCAGATGTCAGAACCTTGGAGGGAACGCGCAAGATAGTGGAGCTTGTTAGGAAGCTGGATAAGTCTGATGTCGTTATTACCTTAATCTCAGGTGGTGGTTCTGCTCTTATGGAGCTGCCAATGCCGGGCATAACCCTAGAGGACCTTAATCGAGCTACAAAACTCCTCTTAGAGTGTGGAGCCAGGATCCAGGAGATAAATGCAGTTAGGAAGCATATATCTCAGGTGAAGGGAGGAAGACTGGCTAGGCTTTGTCGTCCAGCAACAGTGATCTCCCTCATAATCTCGGATGTTATAGGGGACCCCCTTGATACGATAGCTTCCGGACCTACAGCTCCAGATACAACGACATTTCAAGATGCATGGGATGTTCTAGAGAAGTACGACCTCTTAGAAAAGATGCCTGAGAGCATAGTGAAAACCATAAAGAAAGGGATTAGAGGGGAGATAGAGGATACACCAAAACCTGGAGATCCTCTATTCGAGCATGTCCATAACTTCATAGTGGCAAATAATGAAAAAGCACTTAATGCTGCCGCTCAGCAGGCCAAGGACCTTGACCTTAACGCGTTGGTTCTAGGATCCTTCATAGAAGGAGAAGCTAGACATGTTGGACAGACTTTAGCCGGTATTGCCCAGGGAATAAAGCACCAAAATGTTCCGATTAGCCCGCCAGCTGTTGTCTTAGCGGGCGGTGAGACAACAGTTAGAGTTATGGGTCCTGGTAAAGGAGGAAGGAATCAGGAAGTAGTTCTCGGATCTGTGGAGAAGATATTTGGCGAATCTGGGCTATGTATAGCCTCTGTGGGGACTGACGGCATTGATGGAATTACTGACGCAGCTGGTGCAATCGCTGATGGGAAAACTCTCAGTAGAGCATTAAACTTGGGCCTTAAACCCTCAACTTTCTTGAACAAAAACGACTCTTACTCGTTCTTTCTTGCCTTAAATGATCTGATCTTCACGGGGCCAACCCTTACCAACGTAATGGACGTAATGGGGGCTGTGATCCTTGAACCTTAAGGGCAGACCTGCTTTAGTGGGAGCCCTGAGAGGAATAGGTCTAACCGAAACTCAAGCAAAGGTATATACTTTCCTCCTAGAGAAGGGAACCTCGACCGCTAAAGAGGCGGCTGCAGAAACAGGAGTTCCTGTGGAGAGGATATACAGAACGTTTGAACAGCTTCATGAGTTGGGGCTAATCAAGTATGAGAGCTCTAGGCCAATAAGATACTCCCCAGTTCCTCCAGAAATAGCCTTGAAGGACCTATACGTCAGAAGGTCGCTGGAGTTGAAAGATCATTTTCAAAATCTGCTTAAATGTATGGGTTTTATTCCAGAACTCGTTTCGATACGTGAGTGGTTAAAGGAAGACATTCTCATCCTGAGGGAGGAAGACGTGTTTTTAGGGCTATTGAAGGACCTCCTAGAAGCCACTAACGAATTTCTAGCTATATTTTCCCAAGCTGATCGTTGGTTATTTGGAAAAACTCTGACCTTACTCAAACATGTTGCGATTTCCAGCATTAGACTAGTTTTACCCTCGAGCGATTGGGTAGTGGATTGGTTCTTTAATTTAAGAGGTCTTGAAGTTAGAATTTCTACATCTAGGGTCTCAGGATTCCTCGTTAATAGGAAGAACGTCGCTCTGGTAGGCAGGAAAGACCACTCATCCCTCATCCTAGTTATTCTGGGGACATCCCTTACAGACCCGCTCGTCCACTACCTAGAATCCAGGTGGCTAGCCTCAATACCGATAGAGGTAGCTCTTGGAGGTAGTAAGGATAAGCGACGGTGAGGTTCAATGAAGATCTATGCGGACTTCCACATACATTCCCGTTATAGCAGGGCTACGAGCAGAGAAATGAGTATTCCGAATTTGGCCTATTGGGCTGAGAAGAAAGGACTCAATCTTTTGGGAACGGGGGATTTTACTCATCCCATATGGCTTAGAGAGCTAAAAGCCTTGCTTAAACCATCAGAATTTGAGGGATTTTACATTTACAATAGAACCTTCTTCGTTCTGACAGCAGAAGTTAACACAGTTTTCGAGAGGGGAGGAAAAGTTCACAGGATCCACCATCTCATCTTAGCCCCAGATTTTGAGGCTGTTGACTCGTTAAATTCCATCTTAGAGAGAAGAGGCGATCTGATATCAGATGGCAGACCTTCCCTTCACATGACACCAGCAGAATTAGTTGATTCTGTGTTAGAAGTAGGTCAAGATTTCGAGGTAATTCCAGCCCACATATGGACCCCTTGGTTCTCTCTTTTTGGCTCTGTAAGCGGATTTAATAGCGTAGAAGAGGCGTTTGAGGATGCTTCAGTTCATATACATGCTTTAGAGACAGGATTATCCTCAGATCCGCCAATGAACTGGAGACTTAGTTGCCTTGATAGATATGCTCTTGTCAGCTCTTCTGATGCCCACTCTCCTTGGAGTTGGAGGATAGGGAGGGAATTAAACGTATTTAGCTTGGGTGAACCTAGCTTTAAGGCTCTGTTAAGAGCTATTAGGAATAAGTCCCCTTCAGAATTCCTCTTTACAATAGAAACAAATCCTGCATATGGAAAATATCATTATGACGGTCACTCAAGATGCGGCATTAGCCTTCATCCCAGAGAGGCCATGAAGTTAGGTAATAGGTGCCCCGTGTGCGGGAAAAGACTGACGATAGGGGTGCTTCATAGGGTTGAGGAGCTTGCCGATAGGCCAGAAGGTTATAGACCCCAAGAGGCTCTGCCTTATAGAGATCTGTTGCCCTTATACGAGATAATTTCGTTCAGTCTCGGATCTGGCCAGAAATACTCTAAGAGCATGCTTAACGTATACAACGGACTGATCAATCGTTTTGGAAATGAGCTTAAAATTCTATTAGAGTCTCCCATAGATGAAATTTCGGCCTGCGCAGGGGAAGATATTGCAAATTCTATCCTTATGATAAGGGAGGGAAGGGTAAGAATTGAACCCGGATACGATGGGGTCTATGGAAGGCCCATTTTCTCCACAAAATTAAGGGGAAGGGGGAGATTCGATGATCTTCAAGATTACTTGAGATAACAACCATACCAATAATTGCCCTAATCATCTCACCATATTAAATCAAAAAGTAGCGGAGATTAATTTTTGGAGAGAGATGGGGCCGCCGGGATTCGAACCCGGGACCTCCGGCTCTCTTAGCCTTTTTTGGCTCCCAAGGCCGGCATCCTCGCCTAGCTAGACCACGGCCCCCTCTAATTCGGCCTCTCTAATTCATTATGCAAGGAGATTTAAAAGTTCAGGCTTGAGATGAGATTAATTAAGTTGCTATCTAAGTGTCCTTTTGCCGAGCAATCTGTGCCCTGTAGAACCTTCATTCATATGAGTAAAGTCCCTGCTCTCTTAATGTTTTAAAAATCCTTTCGTAGGCGATTTTATCGCTTTAAGAGTTCTCTTCACTTCTTCTGAGTCGGGGAACTTTCTGGGACTGAACACATACATACTCATAGCTGGTGTCGATACTAGAGCATTCTAGGGCTACCTTGCTGTCTAACTCCCTCAAAAAATCTTTACTTGCTTCTTGAACTCATATTTCCCTGTAACAGACATAATCTGCGATCTTATAGGGCCTTCCAAACTAATATCTATCCGAATCCCACTTCATTCTAAGGACTTACCTAATTCCTTTGGGAGATTAGGAGGAGTCCAACGGATTCCCAAGGTAGCGGAGTTCGTTATAGAAACCGGCTAGGATAACAAATCCATTTGTGTCATTCATAATCTCTACAGAGCTTTATCTCAATAATGATAATCGAGAACTTGATTGACTAGAAATCATCGAAGGAGATGCAGGACAGTAAAAATACAGTTCCAGATTATGAAAAATAAAAAGTGCCGGGGGCGGGACTCGAACCCGCGACCTCTGGAATCCACCCATTTCGAGCCCACAGGGCGGAGAAATGGATTATGAGTCCAGCGCTCTAACCACCTGAGCTACCCCGGCTTCCTGCTCTGTGTTTCAGATAGGAAACAGAAATATATATTTTTTATGCCGATATCCGGCTGTAACTTCCTTTTTCAAACATTGCCTAATCTATCCTAGAGCCAGCTAGTGGAATCTAATTATGAACCCCTATTTTCTTTCGCAACTAGGCGTAGAGGCTAAAGATTTTTTATATTAGGTCTGGACTAAGATAGGAATATCCGTAAATAAAAAAATAGTAAATAAAAATACTAATGTAAAAATAGAGGTTATTCGAGTTAGTGGGTCAAGGCTGGCTATTCGACCTTATCCCTAAACCTGAAAACCCTATTTGTATCCATCTTATTAATGCCTCCTGATAATTAGTCCAGTTAGCTCCTGGATCATAAGCACTCTGAAGAGGCTTGATGTAGTTGAAGCTCAACACCTTTATAGAAATAGTAGCTGTTTCCTTCACTGGAAGTCCGAAGGTATACGTTAGAAATATCGGACATTTTAAAGAGAGGAACATCAATTTTTAGCAATGAAAAAGAGCGCGCTGGGAGGGTAACTTTTTGAGTGAAGAATGAATTCACACCCAGATGGACGAAAGAGGTTTAATTTCCTTCTGTAGAGCTTTGATACAAACAAAAAGTCCTTCTGGAGAAGAGGAAGAGGTTGCGAAGATAATAGAAGATGAAATGAGAAAGCTAGGATTCGATCAAGTTGAGATTGATGAAGTTGGGAATGTAATAGGCCTTATCAAGGGGAACTCCGATTTCACAATAGTCTTTGACGGACACATGGACACAGTAGGGCCGGGTAATTTAGATTCGTGGGAAGTGGACCCCTTTTCTGCTGAAGTGATCGATGGTTGGTTATTCGGTAGAGGAGCCGTCGACATGAAAGGATCCATTGCTGCAATGGTCTACTCTGCGTTGAAGGTTAAGGAAGCAGGGAATAATCTATATTTTGTATTCGTTGTGCATGAAGAGGATCAAGAGGGATTTGGCATCAAGCATTTCTTGGAAAGGAAAGGCATAAGACCAGACTTAGTCGTCTTGGGAGAAGCTACTGGGCTTAAGATAGCTATAGGTCACAGAGGCAGAGCTGAATTGCTTCTCAAAGTGTATGGAAGTGCTGCTCATTCTAGTATGCCAGATCTAGGAGAAAACGCTCTTTTGGAGGCCTGCAAGCTTCTGTTGAAGATAGAAGAAATTCAAGACAGGCTACCGAGTCATCCAGTTCTGGGGAGAGCGAGCATAGCGCCTGTTTCCATAAAGTGTTATCCTGGAGAGATTCCAGTAATTCCTGATCGTTGTGAAATTCTTCTTGATAGGAGAACAGTTCCTAACGAATCTAGGGAGGAGATCATTGGAAATTTAATGAAGTTCGTTCGAAAAGGAGAAATATCCGTAAGAAAAAAGGTAATTAAGTGTTATACTGGGTACAAACAGGAGGTTGAAGGCTATTTTCCAGCCTGGTACATGAACGGACCTTTAGCTAGAAAGGTGACGAAACTCCTGCAGACGGACATAATGGTGTGGAAATTTAGCACAGATGGCGCTTATACTGCAGGAGAGGCTGGACTTCCCACAATTGGTTATGGTCCTGGGGATCAGGAATTAGCACATCGTCCAAACGAACGAATTAGTCTGAAAAGCTTGTTGAAGAGCGTTAATGGATATGCAAAAATCGCTACGATAGATCTCGAGATACAAAAAAACTAACTAATCATAGTCTAGTCTATTGAGTCTTTCCTCCAACCTAGACCGCAGGAGGATGGGGTTCTCCGATTCTATTAAGCTAGTAAATTAACAAGTTAACTTTGACCCCAAGTAGGGAGAAATAACCTTAACTATGGACTTAGGTGCCTCAAACCGCGCAGGCTCTCATATCTCTTAAGGAATGTTTTCAACCACACTTATGGAGTTCTCTATTGCCGTCAAATTGCTGGATATTAAGATCATTGTTTTTTCTTCGCTTACATGAAAGAACACGTATCTATTGGCGCAGTACCATATTTCTGGGGAGATCCTATTCCCTTTATCCTCAAGGAGGGCTTGAAAAGACTCCTTAAACTCCAGAGCATCTTCATAAGAGTCCCATAGGATGACCCACTCAAGTAAATATCCGTTGTCGCAAAGATAAAGTGTCAGGTTATCACCATTCCACCCTTCAGCTGCCTCTTTAGCCTTTTCCTCTGAAATAGATGTCAGAAGAATCGTTAAAATGACATGCTCTCCCATTCTATCTGATTTTGCCCTTTTCCAACCTTCACCATCAAGAGAAGGTGCGTTGACCTCTAAAAAACCCTCGCAGGAAAGGTATTTATTCAGATGTAAGATCTGCTCAGTCGTATTTGGAGGATTTTTGAGCGCGCGGTTTACTTCATCCCAACCACCAATTCCCAGCAGATGTCTGACAAAGGACCTTCCGTATTTGTATGGAAAAAGCCATATCTCCTCTATCGGAGAGTAAGACCCATTTAATCCACGAAGTTGAACTCCGAAGTGATGGAGGACAAATTTTTCGGCTGTTATAAGCGCATCTCCCTCAATTATAGCTGATCTGGCCTGTTCTCCGTCAAGGGTACTTCTCTCCTTGAGGTTAAAGTGGTGACGTTGTATTATGTGTGTGACCTCATGCGATAATATCTCCAGCGCCTTGACCTCGTTATTAGGGTCGAAAAATTCCCTAGTTACGTATACAGCATCCCCGACTGCAGCGGCCATCGTCGCCTTGAACTGATCTATCCTTATCTGAGTAAGATTAGCATCTGGAGGAAGCAGAAATAAGGCCTTGTAGATCATTTCTTCGTAGAGGATCTCGTCTTTCTTGGATTTCACGAAGGGAATAGCCCAATTCTCCTCAATCCAAGATCTCGTGACGACCTTAACATCCACTCTCGTTGGAGGGGTCAATCCCCTAACTTCCTCTATTTCCTTTAGTACAACTTCCATCTGCTTTCGTACTTGCTCGCAGTAGCCCCTATCGGAGGACCTAGCTCGGAAATATGCTACAGATGCCCCTAAGACTATAAGGGATAGGGCTGCTATGAAGCACAGAACCTCCTTTCTCAAGGAAGATCACCGAAGTTCAGGCTCTAATCTCTATTACGTCCCCATCCTCTAAGACGAAGTCCTTGCCTACCCTCATAGGGGAGTAGGGTAACCTATCGCTCCATATCTTAGCATACTTAAAGCTCTTCAGGAAAGACTTGTGTATTTTTCCCGCTGCGTCTATGACTGTGGATCCTCTTTCTAAGATCAACGCCTTTTCATCTGGTTCCTTCCTTCCAGCCGGCTTTGTGAACACCCTGATTATCCCTAACAATTGGAGTATGTCAGAGCCAAGCTCCTCTTTATCTGGAGGGTTCGAGGGTGAGAAGGGATAGACCCTCATTTCAGGGAATGTTTCCTTAACCCTTAGGAATCCCTCCATTCCCTCCTTCAAGTCCGTCTTTGTAACAAGTATGAGGATTGGTTTGCGCATCTTCTCCCCAAAAATGGCTTCCTCAACATCCTCCATGGTGACTGTTCCTTCTATGTCGACAATTGCCTGCTTGATGCCATAAGATTCTAAGAGCGCCCTTATGTCCGCTTCAGTTCCGTCCAAGACACGTCCTTTCATAGAGATGATTATTGAAGAGATTCCCCGGCTTTTTCTAATGGTTACTTTCCCTGAATCCCCTCCTATAGTTATTCCGTTAGCTTCGAGAAGGGAGATTATACCTGTAACGGATTCTACGGGGCTTTCTGTTCCATCAACTACCAGAGCAATGGCATCGGCATTTCTAGCAAGGGCTAGCGCTATCTTCGTTGGCTTTGCGCTGTAATCTTGGGGGATTAGAGGAGGACTCTCTATGAACTGAATAAACGTCCCCCTTATCCTCATAGCTCCCTCAAAGGGGTTGGAGGTGGTGAACGGATAGGGGGATATCTTCACCCTTGCGTTTGTCAGCAGCTTGAGGACTGTGCTTCTGCCAGAGTTCGTGTATCCCAGTAAGACCACCTGCGCGGCTCCTTTCTTCTTAATAAAGGGGCCGAGTCTTCTAGCTCCTTTCTCGGTTCTTTTCCTTTCAACTTCCCTTCTAAGTTCAGCTATTCTCCTTCTTATGAACTTCTCCAGCTTCTCCGTGCCTTTATGCTTGGGGATCAACGCATAAAACTCTTTAAGCTTCTTTATTTTCTCTTCGGGGGTTTTGGCTTGAGTATATTCCTCAAACTTCACTCTAGCTTGGGGAGGGAGGTTTGTAGGCACCTCACTCCCTCCTCTTCTTTTTCAGACTTACTAGCTCCCCTAATGTGATTGTAGGAGGAGGACTAGGTTGTTCGACTCCGGTTATAAGAAAGTCCGGCGCTCCCTTGACTATTATCTTTATATCTAAAACTCTTTCCAAGGCTCTGGCTACATCATAGCTTGGGATTATTTTACCTGCCTCTATTTTGGAGAGCGTCGATGCCTTTATATTGATAGCCCTTGCGATGTGCTCTATCTTAAGTCCTAGGTCCTCTCTAGCCCTCTTAATTTTGCTTCCGAAGTCTTCGATGAGCTCATATTGAGGAGCGCTCTCAACCTGTAGTTTGAGTTTCGCCTTTCTTCTAATCTTCTGGGTTGGAGGTTTACTGAGCAACGTCTCAGACTTAGCCTTTTCCATAAGTCTCAACTGCTCACCTCTTATTCTGCGAGCGCAGCTTGGACAAGTCGTGGCACGATGACCTGCTATCTCTACTATTATTGGGACTCCGAACAGCGTTTTTCCACACACTTCACAGACATAGACCTGCTTTTTGACCAACGTTGACCTGTGTTTTCTCTCACTGGGGGATTTTTGTATTTTTCGTTATCTCCACCCAGTCCTGTTTTAATAATTGAACTGTCATGTTTCATGAGAAGCATATGGATAGATTGTGGGCTATATGGCGAGTGGCCTATATCAGAGTGGCTAACAAACAAAGAGGATGTATATTCTGCGAGCTTCCCTCAGAGAGGAAGGACTTTGAGAATTTAATACTTCTGAGATCTAAGTACGCCTTCCTCATGCTGAATAAATTTCCCTATAACCCTGGACATCTCATGATCGCTCCGTACAGGCATCTAGGATCCCTAGAGTTCCTAAAAGAGGAGGAAGTCCTTGACATGTGGAGACTCCTGAAACTTTCCATTAGAGCTCTTAAAGAGACCATGGCGCCGGATGGTTTTAACATCGGAATAAACGTAGGCAAAGTTGCTGGTGCTGGCTTTGAAGGACATGTGCACGTGCATGTAGTCCCTAGGTGGAATGGAGACACCAATTTCATGCCGATCATCGCGAATGCCAAAGTTATAAGCGAGTCTCTGGAATCCGTATATAGGGAACTGAGGAAGGTTATTGATGAGGTAAAGGAGGAGAAAGCTTAAAATATGGAA
>QMVU01000014.1 GCA_003661265.1 Thermoproteota archaeon
GAATCTATCTAATACGTCTCTACAACTTACAAGAACAGATCCAGAAGCCATCTTGCTCTCTCCTCAATATGCTGAGATACTCTACGTTCCGATAGAAAGAGACACACTAGTACTATATCTCCATAAGGTGACTTTATCGATGATGATTTGGTTCTCAATCTTAGCGTCGCTAGTAATTGTAATAATACTTATAGGCATGAGATTTTTCAGAATAAAGCCCATCAAGCTATCCCTCTTCAAGTAAGAGATGTCTACAACTACCGGTAGGTGCTAAGAACTCCCAGGAGAAGGTAAATGACCTCGTATAGCCTCCAAATTGCCCTAACCTAGAGAACAATTCCTCAAAAATTAAGAAAAAGGTCTATGAGAATAAAGTTGAACGAATGCGAAGATTTGCACAAGCTCTCCTGTGAAATTGTTTTGAAACGTGTGGATTTGAGAGCTGGATGTAGCATGGATGGAGGGTTTAACTTTTAAATACAATAAGCCCAAGTTGTCCGACGAACCTATAATGGGAAAGTGGGATGTACATTGCCATCATTCGGATACTCCTATCAGGAACTCAAGGACAACGAAGCGAGAGCATCGGGAAGAGACCTAAGAGTCTCCTACAAGGAGATGGTAGAGCTTTTAGCTGCTATTAGGGGATTAAAACTCGATAAAGCAAGGCGACTCTTGGAAGATGTGATCTCCCTGAAGAGACCAATTCCCTTTAGGAGGTATGTGAAGGGTGTTGGTCACAGAAAGCAGCTTCAAGGGTGGAAGATAGGTAGATATCCTGTCAAGGCAGCTAAAATTATGCTGAAGATCCTTAAGAACGTGGAATACAATGCAACAAATAAGGGTTTGGACGCTGAGCGCCTTTACATAAAACACGCTGCAGCTCATAAAGGACCTAAGTTAAGGAGATTCTTTCCGAGGGCCTTTGGCCGGGCAACTCCAAAAATAGAACAACTCGTTCATGTAGAGATCGTAGTGGAGGAGAGAGAATGAGCGAAAGAGCAAGGCCAGTTTACAAACGAATTATTGAAGAAGGATGGCTTAAGGCAAGACTTCAAGAGTTCTTTGAATCAATGCTTAGAACTGCGGGATTTCATAAAGTAGATGTAGTAAAAACTCCTATAAGGGAAGTTGTAACGATATATGCTGATCGTCCCGGAATTGCAATAGGCAAAGGAGGCAAGAGGATTAAAGAGATAACGGAAACAATGAAAAGGGAATTTGGATTTAAAAATCCATATCTTAGAATAGAAAAAGTAGAAGAACCTTTCTTAAGTGCTCAAATAGTTGCAAATTACATAGCTAGAAGGATACTGAAGGGAGAGAGACATAGAAGAGTAGCTTTTGCAGCACTCAGGAGGGTCATGATGGCCGGAGCAGAGGGAGTGGAGATAAGAATAGCTGGAAAGTTTGGAAAGAGAGCTAGAGAAGATAGATTTAGAGCGGGTGTTATCTACCGTTGTGGTGGTGACTACCTAGAGAATGTAGAATACGCCGTGAGGAACATACTCTTACCCCAAGGATCGATGGGTATAAGGGTTAGAATCGCTAAGCCAGGCATAAGACCGCCAGGTAGACCTTATATTAGGGAGGAGGAGATAGAGAAAATCCTCGCAGAAATGTCCTCGAAGGAGGAAGTAGAAGAGGAGGAGCAGGAAGAGGTTTCTGAGGAGGTAGAAGAAGTTGCCGAGGATGAAGGCGGAGGAACTGAGGAGTCTGAGTAAGGAGGAACTTGAAGCAAGGCTCAGAGAACTTAGGGAGGAGTTGTTCTCCCTTAACACGAAGTCCGCGCTCGGTACTCTAGAGAAAACTCACAGAAGAAGGGAAGTAAGGAGGGAGATAGCCAGGGTTCTCACGATAATGAGAGAAAAGGGTTATCTATGAGGGGGTACACATGAAAAAATCGGATCTCCCATACCATGAACTCATAGGTCTGGAAACGGAGGTTGTTTTTTCACCAGATCCAACGCAAATCGGGATTTCTGGTATGATAATAGATGAAACAGCCAATCTTCTCATTATAAAGACGGAGAAAGGTGTTAAGAAGATCCCGAAGAGGCACAGAGTATTCAAATTCATTCTCGGGAGGAACCGGGTTGTCGAACTCAGTGGTAAAGATATTTTGGGAAGACCTGAAGAAAGGGTGAAGAAGTTATGAGGAAACTTCCAGATTATTTGATAGAGGATGTAGAGCCGCCTGCGGCTGAATGTGATGACGATAAGTGCCCTTGGCATGGTAATATCTCGCTGAGGAAGAAGACCCTAATTGGTCGGGTTGTCTCGACTAAGATGACAGGCACGATAAGCGTTGAAATTTCTTGGTTAAGGTATGTACCGAAGTACAAGAGGTATGAAAGAAGAAGGAGGAAGATCCATGCCCACATTTCGCCGTGTTTAAGCGTAAAAGAGGGGGATGTTGTAAAGATCGTGGAGGTTAGGAGATTAGCTAAGACAGTAGCTTTTGTTACTCTAGGAAAGTTGAAGAAGAAATAGCCAAAAAATACTTCTAGTGGCGCCTTCATCGCATTCTCTTCAACCCGTATTTCGTGGTATCATAAAAGGGCATCTCTGCTACCTCGACCGCAATTTCCCCTTTGTTTTTCACAATGAGTTGAGTACCTGGTTTGGAAAGTTCTGGAGGGACATATGCCATAGCAATTCCTCTATTAACAACTGGGCTGAATGTACCGCTAGTGACATGTCCGACGATCTCGTCTTTCCAAATAACCAAGTAACCTTTTCTAGGAGCTCTTCTAGATCTGCTGAGTAAGCCAACTCTCAAAATTTCGGTCCCCTGTTCCTTTTGAGTTATGAGAACATCCCTTCCTATAAATTCACCCTTTTCCAATTTAACAGCAAATTCTAAACGAGCTTCTATAGGAGTTACATTTTCATCTATGTCATTTCCGTAGAGACACATCCCTGCCTCTAGCCTCAATATGTCTCTAGCCGCTAGCCCGCAAGGTTGAACCCCTTCGTTAACCAGGGTTTTAAAGGCATTTCTAGCCTTCTCAATATCCCAAAAAATTATTTCAAAACCATCTTCTCCTGTATAACCTGTTCTGGAGATAGAGGCTTTAGAACCAAAGGCGATTACCTCTCTACCTCTATATCTCTTCAGATCTAGACCCTCTTCAATGAAAGGTTCTATTATCTCCTGAGCCCTTGGCCCCTGAACTGCTAGCATCACCGTTTCAAATGTTATGTCCTTCACCCTAACATCGAGTTTCCACTTACTTATCAGATGACTGAGCCAGTTGAATATCTTCTCCCTGGTAGCTGCGTTAGTAACTTCCAGGAAGGCATCTTCCCTGACCCTCAATATTACTTCATCGTCCTTAATTCCACCATTTTCGTTGAGGAAAAGGGTGTATCTGGCTCTTCCAGGTCTTACATCCATATTATTCGTGGTTGCTCTTTGCAAAAGTTTGACGGCATCTCTTCCCTCAATCCAAAACCTACCCATGTGAGATACGTCGAAAACACCACAATAATTGCGCACAGCCAACGCTTCTTTCAAGGGCGAGACATAGGATACAGGCAAATGCCATCCAACGAATTCTATGAATTTAGCACCCATTCTGGCCTGAATATCTTTTAGAGGGGTCTCTAAAGACATCAATCCTGTTGACACAACTTAATGTTAAAATTCTATGCTATTATAAGGAAGCATGTGTGACCGGAAATGAAAGAAGGGGAACTCATCGAACTATTTTCTGGCGTTGTAGGAAGCGAAAATGTGCTTGTTGGAGAAATAGAGCTTGCTTCATATTCCTATGACGCTTCAAACATAAGAGGGTATCCAGATATTGTGGTAAGACCATCTAGCAGCGATGAAGTTATCGAGATAATGAAAATGGCTAATGAGACAGGGACTCCTGTGACTCCTCGAGGTTCTGGAACCTCCATAGTGGGTGGAGCGGTGCCAATTAAGGGAGGTATCGTCATTGATCTATTAAAAATGAATCACATCATTGAAATTGACGAGGATAACCTATTAGCAACAGTAGAAACTGGCGTAACTGTATCTGAGCTTAATAAAGCTCTTACAAACAGCTTCTACCCAATAGATCCTGAGGTAAAAGGTCTTTCTACTATAGGCGGTGTACTCTCAGAAGACTCGGCCTGTCCGCTATCAGGCGTGTATGGGACAGCTAGAGATAACGTCCTTGAAATAGAAGTTGTCCTTCCCAATGGAGAGGTATTTCATCTGGGGAAGAAGTCTCCCTCAAAAGAGAGGCACTTGATGGATCTTATAATAGGCTCAGAAGGTACGTTGGGAATAATAACTAAGGCCACACTAAAGCTCAAATCAAGACCAGAGGAAAGATATGCCTTCTTTGTAAAGATGAGTGATAGCTCTGATGCGGTATCTATTGTACAAGAGGCAGAGAAAAGTGGAATAAGGATTTCTGCATTTCAATCGCTTTATAGAGACGCGCTTAGGGAAATAGGAGAAGAAGTTGGCACTGATTACATTGACTTCATAGGATTAATAGAGTTAAGCGGAGATCCATTATGGTTATCCACGTGGATTCCAAAATTGCGGGAGATAATCAACAAATTAGATCCTATAGAGGTTGAGGAAGTAGAAGGAGAGGAGGTTAAGGAATACTGGAGGAGAGTCTCTGTAGTATACGATATCATGAGGAAAAAGGGCATGGCGGGTCTCTCAATAAGCTTCTCGATTCATAAGGATAAGATTAGGGATTCCCTCCAGAAGGTGGACCAAGCATCTATGAGACTTAACCTACCTGCTGTAACCACATTCCATCCAACTCTTGGATGGATAATTGCTACCTTTCTTTTCGATCCTGGGAAAAAGAAAGAAAGTGAAAGGGCTGAAAAGGCAGTTTCATTCGTTGGAGAAGAGGTTTCTAGGCTGGGGGGATCTATTGGATTCGGTACAGGCATAGGTGTGTCTATGATCAAGCAGTACGTCAAATCTTCGCCGGATGCCGTGAAATTGCTGGAATTCTTAAAGAGAACGATTGATCCAAAGAACATCATGAATCCTGGAAAACTTATCCCGTTGAGGGAGAGGTAAATGGGTGTTTTTCCCGAGTCGCTGCTGAAAAATCTCGATCTGTGCATAAAGTGCGGAGCTTGCAATCATGTATGCCCTATCTTCATTTCGCAGGGAAAAATGGAAGTTCTCAGCCCAAGGGCCTATTTACAAATACCGAAGATGATCGAGGGGGAACTAACGATGTCAGTAGATTTCATAGAGTATGCTTACGAATGCATGATGTGTGGTCTCTGCGATGACGTCTGCCCCGTGGGAATCCGGATTTCAAGACTGATATTAGGTGTAAGAGAGGCCTTAATCGATCAGGGTTACGTTCCTCCTCCTCGAGTGGCTAGCATGCCAACAAAGCTTTCAGAAGAAGGATTAGCCTTTGGAAATAGGGAGGAAAAGGCAAAGTGGCTGCCTCCAGATTATCAGCCAAGTGGGAGCGATACCTTTTTCTTCTCCACCTGCCTATCAAGCGAAACTCCAGAGTCTGCAGTTGCAGCATTTCATCTCCTTAAACTCTTCATGGACATAGATACTATCGGAAGAGAGGAGCTATGCTGTGGATCCTTCTTAAGACTTGCAGGTTACAAGTACCTCTCAAGGGGGGCATTGGAAGAATGCGTAAATCAGTTAAGTAGACTTGGAGTAAGGAAACTCGTTGTTCTTTCGCGTCCTTGCCTCGACTTCATTCAGAAATCGGGAAAATTCGATGCGATTCACGTGGTCGATGTGCTGAAGGAGGCTGTTGATAGAGGAGAGCTTAAGTTCAACGGGACAAAGAAGGAGCTAAGGATAGGAATTGTTGGGTACAGCGACTCTTATGGCTTAAACCTTTCAAGTGAAGAGCTTGTTTCTCAGATTAGAGGAGTAAAGATTATGGATATGCCATCTTGGGCAACCTGCGGAGCTGGTACTCTCTTGTCCTTCAAAGCTGGGGCTAAAGGAATAAGAGGACACTTCCTAGAGATGCTTAGGATAGCGAAGGATATGAAACTTAACTCTCTTGTGTTCGTAGATGCCTCTTTATATCTAGTCGCAAGGGAAATTGCGAGAGATAAGGCTAAGGTTCATGTATATGATGTTCCGCAATTTCTTTCAAAATTTCTATGACGTTAGCCGGGCATCCTACGCTTAGATATTCAAAACCAGCTTCTTCGACCACTTTTCTGTCAAAGGCATGCTTTCCATCGAAAAACACGGGGCTATCTCTGCAAAGAACCCGTATCTCATCTAGGTTTATTTTAAGGAGTTGAGAGTGCTCTGCCCCTATGACTATGCAATCAGCTCCCTTTACTGCCTCTTCCAAGCTCCTACAAAGGTATACTCCTCTAGGGGCCTCATTAACGAGCGGATCATATACTCTAACGCTGAAACCCCTCTCCTTAAGCTCATATATTAGCTCGAGAGCCGGACTGTTCCTACAGTCTCGAACATTTCCTTTGTACGTTATCCCTAAAACAGCAACCAGCGATTCCTCTGGTCTCTTTCCAACGGCCTTTAGGGCATTAACTATCAATTCTGCCGCATGTTTTGGTAACATCTCGTTGAGTTTTCTTGCAACTCTGATTAAGTCCAAGTTAATGCCATGGCTGGAAACGGAATTAAGCAAGAAGTATGGATCCTTCGTTAGACAACTTCCTCCAACGCCTATGCCGGGTTTAAGAATGTTGACCCTTGGATGGAGGTTAGCGAGAGCTCTTACTTCATCTACGTCAACGTCAAGGGCCTCACACGCTAACGCGACTGCATTAGCGAAAGCTATGTTTACATCTCTGTAAGAGTTCTCTACTAGCTTTACAAGCTCTGCTGTTCTAAAGTGCGTTATCCTTATGTTTCCTTTGGTGAAACTAGAGTAAAGCGCTTCTGTTAGCTTTCCTGATAGTTCATCGATGACTCCAATTATCCGATTTCCTCCAGAGAGTTCTTGGAGCAATCTTCCAGGCATCGCCCTTTCCGGACAATATGCTAGGAAAATGTCATCTCCCAAATAGAAGCCTCTTTCCTCCAGTATAGGCATCACCACTTCCTCCATTGTTTTTGGGGGTACTGTGCTCTCTATCACTAAAAGGGACGGTGCATATCTCCTCACATGGGAGAGGACTAGCTCTAGGGCTGATAGCAAATACCCAAGATTCGGTCGACCGTTAATCTTAACTGGCGTCTGAACTGCTATGATGTAAATGTCCCTGTTGCTCAAGGCCCTTTCTACTGAATCCTCTGGAGAATATCTGCCAGAAGCAAGACATTCTTTAAGGAGTTCCTCCAGCCCGACCTCGGAAAATTTGACTTTGCCCTCTTTAAGATCCTTTATTAAGCTCTCTTTAATGTCAAAGCCAGTAACGTGATAACCTGCTCTGCAGAGCAATAGAGCTAGCGGTAGACCTATGTATCCTTGGCCTAAAATAACAATCTTAGCCCTTTTTTCTCGAATTTTTGAGAGTAAAGACTGGTATCCACCCAGTTCTCCCATAAGTACCTCGCTTCTCACTAGATACAGCCTTTTAATGCTTCTCTTAGGAAGCGATGAAATCGATGAAATTATAAGAGCGCAATCTCGGGCCATGTTCTAAGCACACGATTACAGCTTGTGAAGGTTCTAGGCTTATTTTCAGATGAGTAATGACAGAATTCGCTTACAAAACTAGAGTACCCTTTTGTTCTCTAACCTTAAGTCTAGTCAGGTAACCAGCTATACGATTCCTATATTCTTTGGACTTTACATCTACTATCCTTGCGACTAGCCTCTTGTTATGCTCAAAATCGGTAGTCCAGAGCTCTGGGTACTCCTTGATGAGCTTGTATGCTATTCTCTTTATGTTCTTCTCCCTCACTGTACCCATTGTAGATCTCCTTTCCTTACTGAGGAAGAAAATGGAAATTTAACTCTTATGTTTCAGGTCATCGCCAGCAGGTATTGTATAATTACTTACAAGTTTGATAAAAAAAGAGCCTCCATTATCCATTATCACCAATTATTATCCTAGATTGGCCATTTAATGAGTTAATATCTCACGTTCGATTTATAACACATAACCAATTTATATTCCTCTAATTAAACCTCATTAGATGACTCATGGGGAAGCAGTTCAACCTACTACGTGAAAAATACCTTCCACAAATAGAACGGGAGATAAAGAAGTTCTTTGAAGAAAAGATCTCGACCCAAAAAGATGAGGTTATCGTGAGATATTACGAGGAATTATCTTCCTATGTTCTAAGGGGTGGGAAGAGATTTAGGCCTCTTGCTCTAATCTCCTCGTATTATGGATCTGGAAGTAAGCACGAAGGAAACATTATAAGAGCCTCAATTTCTGTGGAGTTACTGCATAACTCCTCCCTGATACACGATGATATAATGGATGAGAGTCCTAAGAGGAGAGGAGGACCCTCCTTTCATTATCTAATGGCCAATTGGTCTCGTCTCTCTCCAAGAACGCCTCCACCAAGAAATCCGGGTATCTCTTTAGGTATACTTGGTGGAGACAGCCTTATAGAACTAGGTCTTGAAGCTCTTTTAGAGTCCGGTTTTCCCAATGAGATTATAGTGAAGGCAGCCTCCGAGTACTCAGTAGCCTACAGGAAACTGATCGAGGGCCAGCTTCTGGATCTCTACCTAAGTACCGTTACAATGCCCACTGAGGAAGAGGTTCTTCGAATGCTTTCGCTGAAGACAGGGACTCTCTTTTCTGCTTCTCTTGTAATGGGGGGTATGTTAGCTGGAGCATCTGAAGACATGTTACACTTCCTTAGGAGCTTCGGCCAAAGAGTTGGGGTTGCTTTTCAGTTACAAGATGATATCCTCGGGCTATACGGCGATGAAGCCGTAATAGGAAAGCCAGCAGATAGCGATATCAAGGAGGGAAAAAGAACTTTGCTTGTGGTTAAAGCATGGGAGTTATCAGATGAAGCTACAAGGAAAAAACTCCTGTCAATACTCGGGAACCCGAATATAAGCGCAGCTGACCTAAATTACGTCAGAGAAGTTGTTAAGGAGCTTGGAGCTCTCGATTATACTAGAAAAACAGCTCTAAATCTCTTGAAGGAAAACGAGAAAGACATAGAGTTTAATAAACATCTATTTGAGGAGAGTTTTGTAGAATTTCTCAAGGAGTTAAACGAGATAGTGATCGCGAGGTCTTTTTAAATGACCTCGCTACCTATTAAATTGCCTACCACCACATGACCCAGGGTGAGAGAGGACGGCGTGGGCCGATCTTTGATCCCTGGGACTAGTTGGTAGGCGGACAATTCTGTGATTTCTTTTACATTAGATTGTGTCAGGGTGGACGATTATTATGAATCATTATGAGCCTACCCCTTCCCACAAGTACTTGGCAACATTTAGTATTGAGGTAAGGGGGATTGTAGAGCCCAGCGATGTGATAGGAGCGATATTCGGTCAAGTTGAGGGGCTGCTAGGACCAGAACTCGAGCTCAGAGAACTCCAGCAGTCTGGTAAAGTAGGGAGGATCATAGTCAAACTTAGGCGCAAGGACAACCACTCGGTTGGAATTATAGAGCTAAGGTCAAATCTCGACAGGATAAGAACAGCCCTCCTAGCTGCAGCAATAGAGACAGTCGATAAAGTAGGACCCTACCAAGCCTCTCTATCCCTGCAAAAGATAGTGGATGAGAGAGAGGTCGATAGGGAAAGGATAAGGAAGAGAGCAATAGACATTTTAAGGCAGTGGGGAGCTAAGGCCGAGGAAAGCTACAGGAACCTCATAGATTTGATCATTAGGGAGACAGCAAGTATGCGACTGACTTACTATGGACCCGAAAAGCTTCCTTGTGGCGTTGGAGTGAGGGATTCAGGTGAGATTATCGTAGTTGAGGGAAGAGCTGATGTTAACAACCTTCTTAGATATGGGTTTGATAACGTTATCGCGATAGGAGGGGCTGTCGAAAAAATTCCAAAGAGCTTGGTTGATCTAATCTCAAAGAAGGAATCTATTGCCTTTGTAGATGGAGATCGTGGCGGAGAAATGATACTGAGATCCTTACTAGAACAAACGGATATAGATTACGTAGCAAGAGCTCCAAAGGGAAAGGGAGTTGAGAATTTAACAGCAAAAGAGATTAGAAAAGCCCTCTCGTCTGCGATACCTGCAGAGGAGGCTAGGAGCCTGCTGGGGTTAAAGCAAGCAAAGGAGAAGTCCAGGAGAGCTGAGTCGCTGCAAAGCTTATCTGAAAAGGTACCACAGCCATTGATGCAGTTCTATAGAGAGGCAGCAGATACACGAGAGGCTATCCTCTTAGACGAGGATCTGAGGGTGATAGCTAAGGTTCCAATAAACTCCCTCTACGAAACTCTGGGCGACTATAGGGGGGTGAAATATGTGGTTTACTCTGGGGTGATAACCCAGAGGATAATAGAAAAGGCATTTGCAGCAGGCGTTAAAATGATCGTGGGAGGCAGCACCCATAACATCACTAAAATACCTGCTGGGATAAGAGTCATAGCTGTTGGCTGAGCAACATGAAGGTCCTCTCCCTAAATCCAAGGGAAAAGGAGCTAGTAATTAGGATAGAGACGTTGGAGGATCTATATTGGTTAACTGGGATAGTAGAACCGGAAGATCTCGTTACTGCTGTTACAACGAGAAAAATAAGGGTTGGAGGAAGGGAAAGCAACAAAACAGAGCGCGTACCAATGAAATTAACTCTAAAGGTAGAAAAGGTAGCGATAGATCCGTATTCATCTAGAACCAGGATTTCCGGCATCGTCTTGGAGTGTCCCGAGAAGTATCCTATTAAGGGAAGGCACCACACCATTAATGTGAAAGAGAGCTCAACTATTAGGGTGATCAAAGCTAGGTGGCATTCGGCATTCTTGACCATATTGGATAAGGCAA
>QMVU01000015.1 GCA_003661265.1 Thermoproteota archaeon
AGGGCCCTCGGAGGATATAATTTTGACCCTTTACCATGAGATCAAAGAAAAGTGCTGAATGAAAGCGGACCAGAGCAATTTAGGGCCTCTCAGTGAGCGAGAACGAACTTCGAAATGCGGGGATGGATCTCAAGCTCACTGGGTGTTATCTGTACCAGATCGTCCTCACTCCCAGCTCGAAGAAGTGAGGGTCATCGCTTACTACTGCAGTTTTTAGGATTTTAGCAACAGCGCCGATTATCACGTCAGCTAAAGGAACCCCTCCATGTGATAAGGCCATTCTACCAGCTAGGAAGGACTCCTCCTCGCCTACCTCGTATATCCTCGCACACGTGTTGATCCATCGTTTCAACCTAACTTCAGCCCCCTCTCTCCCTAGCTTCAAACCAGCAAGCTTTATGAATTCCACGGCTACAACAGGAGGTATCACTAGTCCTTCCCTGGCTATCCTAGAAGAAAATTCCTTTAGCTTCTTTCTATCCTCTTCCGTAGGAGGAAATGTGTGAGCTATCAGAAATCTCGTGTCGAGAACTAACACCACCTCATCCTCTCCTCCTCAAGAAGTTCTATGATCTTCTTGTACTCCTCCTCACCTACCGGTTCCCCAGGCTCAGGTATCCCAGGCTTTACGAAGACAACCTTATCCTCTTCAAGCCTTACGTAGAGGGAGTCGCCCTCCTTTATATTAAGGATTTCCCTGAACTTCTTTGGAATGGTTACTTGCCCCTTTCTGGTTACCTTAACGATCAACTCCTCCGTCATTAAGTAGTACTATTTGGTACTACATATAAAAGCCTAAATATTACAAACCTCTTTAATCCAACCCTGTTATAGCTTAACGCCCGCCTCCATCCCCATCACCGACAGGGATGAACCTGCTATCGTACTTTCCTGACTTCCTCACGTAGTCAAGGTAGTCCTTCATCAGATCTGCGAAGCTTCCGGCGTTATCAACTACCACCACGCTGCCCTTATGGAGCTTATCCTCAACAAGCTTCAAGTACTCGAGATATTCCCTCTTATTAGCGTCTAGAAAAACCATGTCGAACTCCCCCTCAAGCTCCCCGATTAACTTGAGTGCATCTCCAACGAGGACCTCAACCTTTGGCTTTATCCCCGCCATCTCTATATTCTTTTTGGCTATTTCAGCCTCGTCTATCTCAATGGTGATTATCCCAGCTTCGACTCAGGCTTTTCAGTAGTAGGAGAAAGAATCGGGGCATTCCACGTTTTCGGTGGGATAGTTCCTTTCTCCTGTAAGCCAGGAAACTACAGCATGGTAGCGACAGTCGTAGACCAATTAACGGGAAAAGCCGACCGAAGGAGCGTGAAAATAACCATTCTCAAGGAGAGTACAAAGAGTCGAGCTTCTATCCGATTTCTGCCCCACCAGAAGTTTTGGTGCTGCAGGCAGATGAGTTGCTGGGTAGGTGAGATGAGGTTTTACTCCCATAACTGGTCTTTCTGGGATCCCTTTTACGAGGAGGAAAGGAGGTTTGTCGAAAAGCAGTTTCTGAGGAGGGTTGGAAGCAACGTGACGATATCGATGATGATAAATGAGTTCGAAACGAGGGAGGGAGCTGAGCGCGAGTTCGAGGAGCTTTTCGAGAGGTTCAACATTTCAAACCCTTTGGGGCTAGCAGAGAGAACTACAAATGTTCCAGAGGGAGGATCCTTCACATACGTGGATTATGAGTCCTATACTAGGCTCAGAACTTTTCAGTTTACTCTTTAATTGAAAAGATCGTCATAACTGTAACAGGTGGAGGGTACGTGAATGGCGTAACGGTCCCAATTCCCTCCTTCGAGGAGGTCTTGGACATAGTAGAGATGCAGGAATCCAAAGTCGTGGGAGGTTAAAGAAAAGGTGTAGGCTTGACTAGAAGGGAGAAGGTTCTTTTACTCGTTCTCGCTCTTTCCTCCTTCTTCCTAGCAAACATCCTGATGAAGCCGAGGTCCATCACGATAATAGTCAGGGGGAACGAGTCCATAACCATCCAAACCCCTCTAGTTTACAAGCTCTGGGAGGTCATAGCCATCCTACCGACTTCCCTTCCCATCGGGATATCTGGTACCCTCATAGTCTTCTCTGGAGAGAGAAGGGAGGAGGTCGATATAAACAAGCTGATAAATCTTCTGGAAGGTCCTGAGAGGACGATAATGGAGTTCATAGTGAAAAGAGGAGGGAAAGCACTTCAGAGGGAAATATGGTCCGAAACTGGCTTGAGCAAGGTTACGGTCTCCAGGACGCTGAAGGCTCTGGAGGGCAAAGGTCTGTAAGGAGGGAGAGGTACCGGGGAACTAGGATCGTGCTGATTTCCAAAGAAGCACTTCGGGGTTAATGGAAAAGAGATGGAGAACTTGCCTAGGATAGAACAGAAGAGAAAGGGTTTAATGATAGGAGGACGTAGTTTTCACCTGCTTTCCAGTTACGAGCATGAACCTAGGCGGGATACCCTTATCTAACCTCTTTTATCTTGCTAAACTGGAGGTTTTTCTCGATACCTCCTTCAACTTCTTAAAATCTAAGTACTCCCTGATGGTCACATCTACAACCCTTGACCTTAAGTCCTCATCCCTCGAAATTACGAGGGTTCCTTCGGTGAAAACGTGGTACTTGAAGGGCAAGGGAGCCTCATTTAAGACTTGAACGTCAACTGGAATCCCTAGCTTTATCCTTAACTTAACTGAGAGGTCAACAGCGTACTTCAGGGAGTTCGAGAGATCTTCAACCCATAATGCCAGATCCAAGTCCCTGAAAAACTCCCTCTCAATGAAGCCCCCGTGAACATAAGCGAAGACTATGGAACCTAAATCCTCAAGCGATCTCCTTAACTTCTCAAGGATCTCGGATCTCTTTTCCTTAGAAAGCGAGAGGTACCTGAACTTCGGCTCTATCATCGTCCTCCACCATTCTCACTTGAGAACTCCCTTACCTGGGAGATAAACTCTTCAAAGTCCTTCAACCCTTCCCTTATCGCATCATACACCTTCCTGTCATCGATGACCCAGTACCTGTGAACTAGTAGGTTCCTAAGCCTTGATGCAGAGGCTAGCTTCGACGCAAGGTCTTTTGAGATGACTCCTCTCAAGGATAGCCTTATAAAGCATTCTGGATAGCCTTCCGGCCTTTCCTTAAAAAGGGAGGAGAGTATGTGAATGCAGATGCCGGCGGCGGCCTCCACGAGCTGTATCAGAAGATACCTGATCGACAACCTTTCATAAAGAGAGAGCCCCTCAAATTTCCTTGACACAATTCCCTTTAGAATCTGGATGGAATCATTCATCTCCCTTATCCTGGTTTCGATTAAATCTTCGTTTAAGGGCATGGTTTATTTCACTAGATTTCTGGTTTGAATCAAATTTATAATTGCTTTAGGTCATCGATTACCGCACCCATTCAGAGCCCTTCCTTGGAGAAGGATCAACGTCATTACTAACAGTGATGATAAGAGCCGATCCTTAAATGGTCAACTTGCCTTAGTTGACGTCCTTTAGCTCGCAACATTTTCCCCAAATACCAAATTAAATGAAAAATGGGTGATTTCTTTACACTTACATTTTATGGTTAAGCTGGAAGGTCATCCTCCAGCCATCCTCCTCCAAGCCTGGCTTGGGGGAGCCGAGGCCTTGGCTGGGAAGATCTTCGGGCTCATCCTCACCGTAACGGGGAAGGGGATCTCCGAGGCCATCCCCCATATCATGGCCTCGTGGTTGGCTAGGGAGGCCAGGTAGTGCTTAACCTCCCCTCCTCCCTCTGTGTAGGCTGCTATCGCCTCCTGATCGTTCAGGTTCTTCAGCCTAAAGCATACAACCGTGTTGCATTGGGAGATGACGGCCTTCGAGACGTAAGCTGGCCTCTGGGTCACCACGATGAAGCCCATGTTGTAGCCGCCTGACTGGCTTATAGCCTCGATGAGCGTCGAGTAGACCCCTGAGTCGAAGGGGTTCCCTACCAAAGGGGCGTTCCTCTCCGGGACGAGGTACTGGGCCTCCTCTAGGACCATTATTAGGGCGAAGTCCCCTTCCTCCCTCCTTGAGATCGCGTACCTGACGAGCCTCCTCACAACCTCCCTAACGGCCAGGAACTGGTCCTCGTAATCCGCGTCCAGGCTGAAGTCGAGCACGAGAAGGGGGAACTTCTTGACCGCCTCGACTATGTCCTGACCCATCCCTCTTGGCCTCAGAAACCTCCCGGAGTGCTTAAGCTTTATCTGGAGCTGGCTTATCAGCTTCTTCCTCTCCCTGACATCAAGGGCTATTGCCAGCTCCTTAACCTTCTTCAGCAGGGACTCGGGACTTATCTCCCCTTCAGAGAGTACCTCCTCAGCCGCAAGCTCGACTAGACCCTTCAAAGCCCCCCTGTCTATCCCGAGCCTCCTGGATACGTCCCTCGGAGTTAGGGCTCCCTGCCTGGGTAGGAAAGTCCTGTAGTCGAATATGGCCCCTCCGTACTTCGAGAGGACTGAGTACTCTCCTCTCCTGTCTAGGACGAGGAACCTGGGCTTTGGCCTCATCTTCTGGGAGTTCTCTATGAGGTTAAGGATGAACGTGGAGTTGTGAACGAAGAAGCCGTTAGCAACAAAGTTCTCCCACCTATCGACCGAGAGATCGTAAACAGGCTCCTCCACAGCCTTCCTGAGCTTCCTGACGCTGACAACCCTGTCGAATGAGAGGAAGGGGTTCATGAGGAGCTTGACCGCCTGATGGGCCCCGAAGAACTTTAGGACCGACATCAAGTCCTCAGGGCTTGAGAATTCACCTTCCTCCATCCTCCTTATAGATTCGGAGCTAACTCCAGTCTTAGCAGCGAGCTCGTGCCTCCACATCCCCCTCCTTATCCTCTCCCTCTTTATGACCTCTCCCAGCTCGGGCAAGCGGTGGAAGACAGGACCTCCGTCGCTTGCAGTGCACTTTAGGACCCTCTGAACCTTTCTCTCGTCGAAGAAGAGCCACCTCTGCCCGATCCTCTCAGGCTCAAGGCCAAGAAGCGAGAGGGAGCAGGCCACCCTCATGACATCCGAGGGGGATGAGAGCAATATCCTAGTCCCGTCGTAAGCTAGGTAGCTCATCCTCCTAAGGAACTCCCTTAGAGCCCTCCTCCCCTCGGCGAAGGGGAGCGATATGAACGTGGCTGGTCCCATCTCAGCTATGGCGCTCATGAAGTCATTCCTGAAGAGGGTGTACTCCCCTAAGCTCCTGGAGTCTACCCCATTCCCCCTCGTCAGCCCGTTCGCGTGCACAATTACCTCCTCACCAAGGGCGGAGCCGTCGGCAACCACGGCAGCTATGAGCTCCGGACTCACGTTCTCGTCAATTCTAAGCGGAGGAGGGGTCTCCAATGGAGATATGAGCCAGAATGGCCCCTTTCTAAGGCTTCTAGGCCTTACCTCCCTGAGCCTGAGGCCGTCGAAGGCCAAGAGGGAGTGATCCCCCGTCACGAGCAGCCTCTTTCCCTTCTCCGTCCTTATCTCGTAAAGTCCCTCGGAAGCCCTGTGCCTGTGTACGGCCCTTATCCTGGACCAGGTTGGCCTAAAGCCCTCCTTCTCCAGGCAGAGGGCGTAGTACCTCCTTCCCAACCTCTTAGTCCCAAGCTCGTTGCCAAGGAGCCTGTCCACGAACTTCCCTATCTGCTCAACGATGACCTTCCTCTCCTTCGTGTCGTAGATCACTGTAACCGAGTCCCACGCCACGCTCTTCCCTGACCTTGTCATCCCGGCGACGAAAGCGTGGCCCCTTGCTAGGGAGTCCAAGTCTAGGCAGAATTCTATGTTTGAGTCGGCCAGCTTACCTATGGGAACCCTGTATCCGGAGCCAGCGGGGGAGAAGAACTCCCTCAGATCCTCGCTGCTTGGCCTGAAAACGGGATCGGCAGTTGAGGGCGGGATCTCGAGTCCCCTTATCCTCCCGTCTATCGGATTCCTGTACCCCAGAACCTCAGCATAGGCAACTAGGT
The DNA here is from genome assembly GCA_003661265.1 of Thermoproteota archaeon. Classification (GTDB taxonomy): domain Archaea; phylum Korarchaeota; class Korarchaeia; order Korarchaeales; family Korarchaeaceae; genus QMVU01. The sequence goes on from QMVU01000015.1 coordinate 5,957, forward strand.
ACTCGAGCTCCCCCTGGAAAACCGGGACCAGGCCAGCTGAGCTCGCTATCACCCCCGTCCTTCCCAGGTCCATCTCCTCGTTCATGGAGGAGATGTCGTAAACCCTGAGAAGGACTATCGGGCCTCCCTTACCCCAAAAAGGGTGCTCTATAGCGTAGAACTTTCCAAGCTCGACTCTCTCCCCTCTCCTAATGACGAAATTCACCTTTCTAGGAGTAGAGCGTGAGATCACGTAGCCGACGATGTTATCCAATTTCATACCTCCCCGTGCTGTAGGGTCACTATATTGAGGAGCTGGGCCGCAGAAGGCCCCAGCCTGAGCATGACCTCCCTGAAGAGCCTGAGATACGCTGAGTTCGAGGCCTGCTCAGTTATCCTAGCCAGCCTGTCCACGTGAGCTAGAGGAACTGGGAGACCTGACCTGGGATCCGCAAGGGAAGTTAGGGCCCTAACTATGTAGTCCAGCTTTGGAACCGCGTACTCAGGTACCTCAAGCCTGTAGACCCTCTTCGAGTTCCCCTTAACGAAGACGGCGACGGGCCTCAATCCCTTGCCAAAGAAGCCCCTCCAGTTGGCTTCGGCAGGGATGTCAGACCAGTCTCTCGGGAGAGGGAGGGGTTCCGTGTACTCCCTCGGCTTCATCGCTATTGAGGCCAGGACCGAGTCGTTGAGCCTGCTGTCCAGGCCGAGGGTCCTCGGCATTATGGAGCTCCTCACCCTCTTCACAAGGCCCACCGTAAGGACTCCGGCATCCCTAGACTCCGATAGAAGGGAAAGGAGGGATCTCATGGCCTCCTCATATGTTATTATGAAGGAGCTGCTGTACTTCCTCGATAAGGTTGAGTACTGGGCCTTTGAGAGGGCAAGGGGGCCATCAACTATGAGGAGATCTATCCCCTCCTCTATAAGCCTCCTCCCAAGCTCGAACTGGAGGTAGAAACCGACCAGGTTTGCTAGCTTCCTTCCCTCCTCCTCGTCCTCGTATATCCTTGCCAGCTTGGTTGTAGCGGCTATGGGGATCCCCCTCATGGAAACTCCTCTAAAGATAGACCCAACAGCAACTACTACAGGGCAGAAACCTACCAAGAGGTTTTTGCCGTTTATACCGGCGTCAACGGCCCCTGAGCATATGGAATTTATGTCCAATGGAGGGGCCTCTTTGACCTGCAATACTTTTCTCACGGTGTCGACCAAGGACTCCGCGATCCTCGCGATCTCCGTTATGTTCTTTGCGTTTTGAACTAACATTTTCCTCAGAGAACCCTGAATTTCGGCGTAAGAGACTACGTCATAGGGCCTATTGGTCTCTAAGTAGGGCTCTAGTGTTCTCTGTCTTCTGCCATGTTTTGGGATAGGAGCCATTCCTTGACACCGGTGTCGTTAAGATTTACTCAAACCTCCTTTTAATAGTTATCCTTTTTTATTCAAATAAACAATAAATCATAATTTTTTATCACAGAAAACTTTTCCAAAGTGAAATTTATGTTGAATGAATCAAAATTGGATCTGAAGAAAAAACTTTTATTGATATCATCATATCTTAATTGTGATCGATAAAACAAAATTTGGCGATCATCTTGGATGAAAAGAAGGCTCTGATTTTCGCCGCTGACGCAGGAACAGAGAGAATACTTCAAGCATTCAAACTAGCAATGCCAAAAGCTGTCATAGCATTGATGATAGGTGAGAGAGGGGTAGAAAGCGTTGAGGAGATTAAGAATAAGGCTGGATGGATGATAGACTCCTTCGACACGGTCAACCTGGACAGGAGCTTTGATTCCGTGCTAGATTCGACCAGAGAGCTCATAGAAAGGTACCAAAACCTTGGATACAGGGTTTATGTCTCGATTTCCTCCTCCTTCCCCGAGGTCTCCGCAGCCTTGTACGTGGCGACGATGTACAAGGGCGGGATCCCCATTTCTCCCGAGTCCCAAACAGAGCTTCCAATGCTCAGGATCCTGATGCTTCCCGAAACAGCCCTAGTCATCCTTAAGGTGCTTTACGAGGAGTGCAACGGGAGCTCCATCTTGGAAGAGCTCTCTAAAAGGGTGTATGTGGCTCTCCTCAGAAGGAACAAGGAGAGAAAATCGGACAAGTGCAAGGCAATAGTGAATTACCACGTAAACAGGAGGTTGAAGCCCCTTGGCCTCGTTAGGACGAGCATAGAGAAGAAGAAGCTCAAGATACAGCTTACGAACTCGGGGATAGCTGTGGCGAAGAGGGTCGACGATTACCTCAAGCTCTTGGAGAAGCCAAAGGAGGGAGTAAAGGGGAGGAGGGAAGAGGAGGCTTTGATTAAGAGGTGAAAGGTAGCTCGTTTCGTTTCCTTGCCTGTAAAATCGTATGGATAAACTTTTTTACATAAACCAATATTTAGCTATCAATTAAATCAATTGTAGCACGCAATCATATCAAAAGACCAGTTCTTTTACTGATCTACCGTGAGTAGGTATTCACGGGCTTTATTAGAAGGCAATTTGGTCGATTGAAGCGCGCTACTGGGGAAGTCATAGAGGCATGCGAACTCATACATGATGAAGATCAAAGTTCTTTAGAGCCAGAATAGTAAACTGGAGGACGAAGGAGTTCATAGGGGATGTCAAGCTACTTTCCAATCGTCAACATAACCCATGGGATGCCAGTTGAAGGTTAAGCTCCTCCTGCAACTGTTTAACGAGTATTTACCTCTATGTTACTTGAACTCCCAACAGTTTATATATACATTGATAATTAAAGTATCAAATGGCCGCCGAGATACTGTCCCTCCTCAACCCCTGGTGGGAGGGAGAGGAAAGCCCCGTAATCAAAGAGTGGAAGGAAAAGGAAGTTCGGTGGAGGCCAAGCTGGCTCGACGAAATTAGCCTTGAGCCCTTCTCCCTGAACATCTTGACAGGTCCGAGGCTTGTCGGGAAGACGACGGGGCTACACCTCCTAATAGAGGATCTCCTAGAGCGCGTCAGGCCTGAGGCCGTCCTCTACCTTAACCTAGACCTAGCACCTGACTCTGGGTCCCTTAGAGCCATGCTAGAAGCTTACGACTCGTTCAGGAAGTCCTCTGGGGTGAAAACGAGCTACATATTCCTGGATGAGGTGACTAGCCTGAAGGACTGGTGGAAGGTGGTAAAGGGGTATGTTGATGCGGGCTTTTTCTCAAAAGATGTGCTCGTCCTCACTGGTTCATCCTCCCTAAGGCTTAGGGGAGAGGCAGAGCTATTCCCAGGAAGGATGGGCCGGGGAAGGGAGGTCGTCGCCTGGCCTCTCTCATTCAGGGAGTTCCTCAGAGCTAAGGGCGTGAAGGTTAAGGTAACGGGGGACATGGAAAGGGATTTATCTAGGCTCCTGCCGAAGTCTAGGGAGATAAGGGAGCTTTTTAACGAGTATTTGAAGGTCGGGGGGTTCCCCCTTTCCGTGAACGAGGATCCGAGGGCAGTGGAGTACAGCATCAGGTCGCTGGAGGGGGAGCTCCTAAGGGCAGGCAGGGATCCACAGCTAGCGAGGGGGATCATCTCCTCAATACTGAGCAAGGCTCCCTCCCCCGTGTCTTATGCAACCATAGGCTCGGATCTTTTGATATCCCACAGGACGGTCAGGGAGTACGTGAGGGTCCTGAGGGGGCTCATGGTGCTGGGTAGCGCGATGCTCAAGAGGGGGGACAAGGTATTCTGGAGGAAGGAGAGGAAGTTCTTCTTCCTTGATCCCTTCACGGCTAGATCCCTGTCGATCTGGACCCTCACCAATTTCCTGAATGGGGCCCTATACGAGTGGGTCGTTCAGGCTCACCTCCTCAGGAGGTTCGGTGAGGTCTTCTACTACAGGAATTCCCATGAGGTGGATGTCCTCGCTGGCGAACTTAGAGTCGAGGTAAAGCTAGGGAAGCCCCACAGACGATATCCAAGAGGAGTGAAGGTTCTAGACGAGGAAAACATACACCTCTTCCTGGCGGTGGTCTAGACAATGGTTCCGGTGGTCTGTAGCTTTGACGGCCTTTACAAGGGTTTGGGCCCTTACTTGAGTAATAGTAATCTTATTTTTATAAAGTGGAAAGTATAAAGTATAACAAAATGAGCACGATAAAGGTATCCAAAGCTACGCTAGCTGAGTTGGAAGCATTGAAAGAAGCCATGAACGCAAGGAGCCTAGAAGAAGTTATAAGATGGTTCCTGAAGGAAAGACGTCAAAGGCTGCTTGAGGAGATCTTTGGGATTGACAGGAACAGGGTAAAGCCTTTCACGGAGGAGGACCGCGGTGAAGATCGTGGTTGATTCCTACGCTTGGGTGGAGCTCTTCATTGGAAGCGAGAAGGGGGGTGTAGTCAAGGAAAAGCTCAGTGAAGCGGAGGAAATCTACACCCCCGACATAGTCCTGGCGGAGTTGGCCAGGAAGTATTGGAGGGAGAGCGTCGACGCCCAGACCATAGCTGAAAGGATCTCTAAGATAGTTGAGATATCAAGGATAGTCCCCATCGATAAGGATGTGGCGATCAAGGCTGCTGAACTGGACTTGGAGCTGAAAAAAGAAGCTAGAAAGAAGGGACTTCAAGCCCCAGGGCTTTTTGACGCAATAGTCCTAGCTGTTGCGGAAGTAACCGGCGCCAAGCTAATAACTGGTGATAAGCACTTTGAGGGAAGACCTAGAGTTATCTGGATAGGAACTTAGCTCTGCTCGAATCTAATGGCTAGGGCCTCAACTAACGACCTCTTAGAAAAGCCTCCTCTTGCTCTTTTTTATCCTTCAAGTTTTTCGGTTAACTTGTAACTACGAGATGGGAGAGTCATCAACAGCGTCGCCTGTCTTCAATGGTTGTAGGATCTGACTGTAGCATACGCCTGTCCGATCATGAGGAAGGAGGAAGCTCAGGATGAGAAGAGAAAGGAATTTCTTGAAAAGTTGGAAGTTAAAGTATC
>QMVU01000016.1 GCA_003661265.1 Thermoproteota archaeon
AGCTTCTTCAGGCTTTAAAATAAGTGTTTTTGTCTCACCTTCTTTCATTTCAGCTATGGCTTTTTCTATTGAAGGAAGAAGTCTTTTCTCCCCAATAATCACAAGCATCGGGAAGAATTGATCTCTTCCTGTAAATTTCTTTTCTTCAGCGACTTTCTCTATAGTTGTATCTATGAGATTCCCTGTTTCAGCGTCTTCCACACTATAATCAACTAAGACGAATGAGCCCTCTGAAATCTTGCTTCCTGATGCCATTAAATTACCCCTTGACAACGCCTATCGGAACCATTCTCACAGCCAGTCTTGCAATGCCAGCCTTGTGCGTCGAAATGGCCACTTCATCAATATCCTTGTAAGCTCCGGGAGCTTCTTCGGCAGCTACTTTTAGCGAAGCTGGTTTCACAATTATTCCCCTTTGGGCCAACTTGGATACTACATCGCTTCCTCTCCACCTTCTAACCGCTGCGTTCCTGCTTAATACCCTTCCAGCGCCATGAGCGGCAGAGCCAAAAGATTCCTCCATCGCTTTCTTTGTGCCAAACATTAGGTAAGATGCTGTTCCCTGAGATCCAGGAAGAAGGACCGGCTGACCTGTCTCACTATAGTCTTTCGGGATATATGGGCTACCAGGAGGGAATGCACGAGTTGCTCCTTTTCTATGCACAAAAACTTCTACTTCTTTTCCGTCTACTGTATGTCTCTCACGCTTCGCAATGTTATGAGCGACATCATATACTAGTTTCATCCCAAGTTCCTCAGGAGAAGTTCCGAAAACCTGGGCAAAGGCCTCTCTAACCCAGTGTGTTATCATCTGTCTGTTAGCCCAAGCGTAATTTGCGGCGCCCTTCATAGCTGAGAAGTACTGCATAGCCAGTTTTGATGTGGTGTAGGCGCATATAAGCTGCCTATCGGGCAAACTAAAGTCTAGTTTATTGAGATTCCCCATCATAAGTTTTAGATAATCGCTCGCTACCTGATGTCCAAAGCCCCTGCTTCCGGTATGAACCATGACAGTAACTTGACCTTCATGGGTTATGCCAGCTGCTTTTGCAAGCCTCTCATCATAGATCTTGTCCACTATTTGAACTTCTAAGAAGTGATTTCCACCCCCTCATGTTCCAAGCTGTGGTCTTTGCCTCTCCTTTGCTCTTGAGCTAATTACTGATGGATCTGCGCCCTCCATTCCTCCCCTCTCCTCAGTATGCTCAAGATCCTCCTCCCAGCCATATCCGTTTTCTACGGCCCACTTTGCTCCCATAGATATGACGTCATTCAACTCAGCGGCACTTAGCCTTAACTTCCTAGCCCTGCTCCCTAGACCAGAAGGAACTTTTTGAAATAGTGTGTTTACCAGTTCTTTTAACTTCGGTCTTACGTCTTTCTCGCTTAAATTCGTTCTTAATAGCCTAACTCCACAATTAATATCAAAACCAACCCCTCCTGGGCTTATTACTCCGTCATGAGCGTCAAAAGCAGCTACTCCACCTATAGGAAATCCATAACCCCAATGGATATCTGGCATAGCTATGGAGTACTTGTATATTCCTGGAAGCATGGCTACATTAGCAACCTGATCAATTGCACCTCTCTCTATTTGGCTAATGATCTTTTGAGTACCAATTATAAGTCCTGGAACGCGCATTCCCCTCTTATAGTCCTTAGGTAGAAGCCAGTGTACTTCATCTATCTTCTTTAGAAGTCGCATCACCATTTATTCATCACCTTATGTAGAGTTGGATGGAAGGTAATTAAAGGTTGGGTGGGGAGTACTCTACGTCTAATGATCTTAGAAGGAGGGCTCTTGAGTTTATAAGATCGAGAGGTTTCCGTTCTGTAAAAGAACACGATCAGTATTTCATGGTAGACAGGAAAGAGCTTAAAAGCATTGTTGATGTTGCGGAGATCTCAAAAGAGGATGTGGTGCTTGAGATAGGAGCAGGACTTGGTTTTCTCACGGAAGAAATCGCTTCAAAGGGTCCAAAGGCGATTTATGCCGTTGAGAAAGATCCTGAGCTTGCATCTATGTTGTTAGAGAGATTTAAAAGAGAACCTAGGATTAGGGTTATCTGTGAAGATGTTCTAAAACTACTGCCCTTCAAAGGAAATTATACGAAGGTAGTAGCTAACCCTCCTTTCTCCATATCCTCTAGGATTCTATTAGGACTTCTTGATAGCGAATTTAAGTCTGCTTCCATCACATTTCAGTATGAATTCGTGGAGAGACTTACAGCAGAAGTCGGATCTAGATCTTATGGAAGCCTCACGGTACTTACTTGGCTCAAGTTCGATGCAACAGTCGTAAAGCGCATAGATAGGAGTTCTTTCATTCCTAAACCAGACGTTGACGTAGTTCTAATTAAGATAGAGCCTAGAAAGCGAGGGTTGATGATGGATCCTATGGAATGGGCTTTCCTTAAACAGATGCTACCCTTCCTCTTTGAAAGAAGAAAAAGAAAGTTGAGAAATGCTTTGGAAAATTTCCTCACTAATTCTTATAGAATTAGAAGAGCCGAAGCTAAAAGATTAGCAAGGGAGCTCGTTACTACAGATATTAGGGTTTACAGAACCTCTCCATTGGAATTTGTAGAGTTAGCTAGAAATATCAGACATTCCCTCTTAAAGCCCTCATAGCATCTCTGATCATCTTATAATGTCTCTTACAGAGATGTAGCTCCTTAGCGTTTGGAAAGTCGATTTTTAAGTTTAAGCCCTGAAGCACTCTCTTGTAGCTCTTATTTAGAGTTTTCTCTGCTTTCTCATTGCATCCCGTTATCATACATATATCCTGCTCCACTTTGATTACCTCCCATGGCGGGCCCGGCGGGACTTGAACCCGCGACCCCCGGCTCCGGAGGCCGGTGCTCTGATCCTCCTGAGCTACGGGCCCAACATAAGGACAACCTGCTCCATTTAACGTTAGCTGTTCGGTGTATCTCTCAAGATGTAAATTCCGTGTACCCGCATTTGCCGCAAGTATATCTATTTACATGTTTAGCCATGAAGGAACCACATCTTGGACATTTTCTGGCTTTTCTTATGAGTTTACCATCTTTTATCTCATAGAGGTTTGATATTAGGACATTTTTATGCTTAGGCATATCATCCCTCCCCCTTCTCATGTCTAGCGATTATATGTTTTGGCTCTATTTCTCTTGCCCTTTCAGGAGTATCATAGACCATTGCCAAAACCTTGGCTTCGGTCATTCCATAATCTTGTGAAATGTTCCTGACTATTACTCTATCCTCCTTAACCCCTAAAAACTTAGCAACGGCCTCTCTTACCTCTCTTCTACTGGGAGTTGGTCCTTGGAATCTTAATCTCAAGAGCACTTCCTCTCTAAACAGTAAAGGATTCCTCCTTCGTTCTATGATCTCCAAGTCAGGCATTGGAATCACTTCATTCTTCGAGTACAATGGTGTTTATAAATCTCAGCTCTTTAGTAACGCTCCCTAACACATATAGGCAGTCCTTCAGAGAACCCTTAAAGCGTATATTCCTGACCTATTAATCCCTAACTTCTTAGCAAGAGCTGAACGGGTCGGATCTATAATTACCACAACTCCTTCCCAGTTAACAGTAAGGTCTTTCGACCCGCACAAGGGACATTCATCGTTTTCAGTCAATGCTTTGCACGAACGGCATGCTTTAAGTTTTGGCACTTTCTTCCCCCTCCTTCTCCTCTATTTTACCTAAACCAGGCTGTCTACATGAAAGAGCTATCCTTATGATTGGTTCTCCCCTCTTGGGGGCAGTAGGATCCGGTTTGCTCACAGCAGTGATCCTGGCCCTTATTCTATCTCCAGGTCTGTAGGTTATCTTGGTCTTCCTCCCCTGAAGAACCCCTCCCCTTTGAATGAAGACATCATCTCCTAGCTGAGAAATGTGAATGAAACCATCAACCGGCCCTACTCTTACAATGGCTCCGTGTGTGACTATCTTATCGATCTCCCCTTCGATGATCTCCTGAACTTTTGGTAGGAAAGAAAGAGCTTTAAACTTCGCTTTAAAGTATACTGCTGGGCTAGAAATGAAGATTTTGCCCAAACTAATGTCTTCTATATTAACTATGTCAACAATCAGTCCTGCGCCAGAAACAAACTTCCCTAAATACTTGCTCCTTAAATACTCCTCAGCTATCTTTTTTGGATCTTCTCCTATCTTATCCGGGGGGACAAAGGCAATATCAGTCAGAGTGACTAAATAATACATAACTAACCCTCCTAGACTTTGGGCACCTCTAAAATCGGCCTTTTACCTGCTCTAAGGTATATCACACCTACGCCCTTTGCAAGCAGCTTACTCTTTAATTCGTTGTCTAACGTAGCTACGACCACGTTCTCTCTCCCGCTGCAATAAGATGTTATGGCCTCATCACAAATTTCCGACTTGGCTTCCTCTATCTCTAGTCCAAGCTTCTCTATCATGTTGATTATGCTTCTAGCAATAGATTTCTCCCGAGGTGAACCTGATAACATCTTCCGCTCTATCTCCCTCAGACATGAGGTCAAGATAACTGTTCTGCTTGGATGCACTAGGTCGATAATGGTAGATAGATCTATCGGTACGTCCTTCTCAAATATTGCAAAAAGCACAGAAGAATCAACCACAAGCTCTCTAGACATCTTGGACTCATCTATAGAATTAGTGGGCCCGCCGGGACTTGAACCCGGGACCTCCCGGTTATCAGCCGGGCGCTCTTGACGCTACATATTATCGCTCTGCCAGGCTGAGCCACGGGCCCGCCTTCTAAAAAGAGTCTTGAGCTTATATAATTTACTTTATCGAGGGAAAACTCCGGCCGATTCAGCGCTTTTCAGTTCGCTTATTGGATAAAACGTTTGAGAGCCTCTTGAGCAGCTGTCTCTTCTCGTCTGGTTTTATTTCTAACCACGAGACTATGTCACTCAAGAAGGATATGGCCTCGTCCATTCTTCTCAGATTAACAGGATACGGCACGCCGTCTTTTCCACCAAACGCAAACGAATACCTTGCAGGATCTTTTCTTGAAACCTCAACTCCCTCTATTAGTTCAGCCAACAAAGCCAGTGCTCTTATCGTTGCTGGGCCAAATCCTCTTATTTCAACGAGATCTTGATAATCAGAGACGCCCATCTCATAAGCCTTTTCTACAGCCTTCCAATCCAGTCTCTTAGGGAACTCCACATACTTCGGGAGGGGTTTTTCCTCTAAGTATTTTGATAGGGGGCCTCTTGTCGCTTCCTTCAGCATTCTCTTTATCCTATTTGGACCTTCAGCTATGAGGTCTAGAGAAGCCCTTCTCACCGGATCGCTTGAACAAGCAGTCAAATCAAAGACTAAATCTTCTATTCTTTCAGAAATAAGCCCAGAATGTGGTTCATCAACAAAGGAAGTTATTTTTTCTCCAAGCCAATGATATCTTCTCGCCAGACGAACTTTAGGGTTCATTCCTTGCTGAACAACAGCCCAATAGCCCTCCTCTGTAACAAAGAACGCATGGTGGTATAGCCTGTATCCGTCCTGTAAAACAGCGTTATCAACTTTAGCGCTAAGTTTACTTGCCCTTATTAGGTCCTCAAGCTTTTGCTGGGACAGTTCGTATCTAACAGCTAGTTTCACTAGTTCTTCTGGAACTTTTCTCGAAGCCTTACCTTTCCCCCCAAGAACTGCCACTCCAAGATCCTTCTCCATTAGGGCTTCCCTCAAGGCCGCAGTAAGGACAGTAGTAAGTCCTGAGGAGTGCCAATCATAACCCAGGGCACAACCCATTGCTTGAAACCAAATTGGATCGCTAATCCTTCTCAGGAACTCCTTTCTCCCGTACTCCACAATTATTGCTTCCGTAATTAAGGATGACAGCTTCTTCATCCTCTCGAATAGCCAAGGAGGCGCCCTCCCCAGATGTAGGGGGAGGCTTGCTATTCCGGTTCTTCGTCCAGCCATTGTTCTATGAGATATCTCCATTATATCATAAAAAAGAACTCGTATTGAAATTTTCAAAATGGTTGAAAAGATTAAAAGTGAAGGGTATCTTTCGGTCGCGGTGTAGGGAGTGACCTACTGCCAATTTACTTAACCCGAGCTTCAGTGATAACCAGCTTACTTGTTAGCATCTTTGTATTATCCCATCTGGGTGCTCGGTGCTGCCATGGGATAGGTTCTTCCGTTCTTTCTGCTTTAGAATATTTAGGAGGGATTAGTAATTGAGGAGTATCTCTCTGAGCGAAGGTGAGATACGACTTCTAGAGTTGTTGGCTCCGAAGGAGGGTGTGGTAAAAATAAACGAGATTTCCATGGAAAAGAGCTCAGCTATAGCATTAGCGCATCTCTTAGCGCAAAAGGGCATCCTTGAGGTAATAAAACGCCCAGAAATTGTCGTTAAACTTACAGAGAGAGGTATTCGCTGTGTAACGCTAGGCTTACCAGAGGAACGATTGGTTAAAGCTCTAGAAAAAAGAGGAGGAAAAATCCCCCTTAAGGAACTCTTCAAAACGGGGTTATTTGAGAGTAATATGGAGATTAATGTGGCCATAGGTGAGGCAAGGAAGTTAGGCTTAATTGAATTGAGAAAATCAGATGGAGAGACCTTGGTCAATCTCATAAAGCCTCCGGAAAAACTTCCGCTGAAAGAGGTTCTAACAAGAGTTCATCGATCGAAAGTTAGGGTTGATGAGGTAGACCCAAAAACCCTTTCTCTTCTTAAGAAGAGAGGACTTGTCAAAGAAGAGAAACACGTGGAGTTAGGAGTAAAGTTAACTGATCTTGGAAGAAGAATTTTAGCTGGAGAGGTCAAGATAAAAAGAGAGATCTCGGCTCTAACGAAGGAATTGATTGAAAGCGGTATGTGGAAAGAGGCGACGTTAAAGAGGTATGACATCAAAGCGAAACCTCCTAAAGTTTACCCTGGGAAACTGCAGATGTATGCAGAATTCTTAGATGAAGTAAGGGAAATCCTCATAGGGCTAGGATTTGAAGAGGTCAAGGGTCCCTTTGTCGAGGCAGAATTCTGGAATTTTGATGCCCTGTTCCAGCCACAAGACCACCCAGCTAGGGAGATTCACAGCTCCTACATCCTCGAGTACCCGAAGGAAGCAAACCTAAGGGATCTAGAGCTCGTGGAGAGGGTAAGAAGGGTTCACGAGGATGGTTGGATAACCGGTTCTACGGGCTGGGGATATAAGTGGTCCTTTGATATAGCGAGGAGGTTGGTTCTAAGAACGCAAACTACTGCCGTCTCTGCAAGGACAATAGCCTCCAGAAAGGAGCTACCGCTTAAGATATTTTCAATAGATCACGTTTTCAGGCCAGATGTTCTAGATAGAACCCATTCTATGGACTTTCATCAATGCGAGGGGGTCGTCATGGATAGGGGACTTAATGTAAAACATTTGCTTGGTTTCTTAGCAACGTTAGCGATGGAACTAGGCTTTAAGAGGGATGAGATCCGTTTTAAGCCGGATTACTTCCCGTTTACTGAACCTAGTGTCGAAACATTGGTAAAACATGAGAGACTCGGGTGGATAGAAGTTTTAGGTGCAGGTTTGTTCAGACCTGAAGTTTTAGCACCTTTAGGAATCGATTCTAAAGAGGTAGGCGCATTGGCTTGGGGAATAGGAATCGGAAGGCTTGCGATGGCACGGTTAGGCATCGAAGACATTAGGGATCTCCACTCCAGGGATCTAACTTTCTTAAGGGAATTTGGAGGGAGGTGAGAGGATGCCTACCCTAACACTAAACCTTAGATATCTCTTCTCTCTCGTGGGAAGAGAACTAAGCAATTCCGAGCTCTCTGAACTGTTAGAAAAGTGTAAGATGAGCTTAGAACGTATTGAAGGCGATGAACTTGAGGTGGAAGTGACAACAGATAGACTGGACTTGCTCTCCGAGGAAGGTATAGCAAGGCACTTCAAGGGGCTGCTTAGGATTGAGGAGGGTCTTCCGAGATATAGCATATTTCAATCTGAAGTTGAAGGAATTGTGAAAGAAAGCGTCTTGAATGTGCGTCCAGGTTTCGCCCTAGGAGTTGTCTTTGGAGTCGACCTTGGAGAGGATGGTTTATTGTCTTTGATGCACTTGCAGGAAAAGATACACCAAACTTGGGGGAGGGGGAGGAGAAAGGTATCCATAGGAATCCACGATTTCGACAAGCTGACACCTCCTATCACGTATGCTGGAGAGAGACCTGAAGAAATAAGGTTCGTGCCATTAGGGGAATCTGAGATCATGAGTGCCCGGGAAATAATAAATAAGCACGAAAAAGGAATAGCATACGGACACATAATTGCAGATAAGCCCTTATATCCAGTACTCAGAGATAGTAGAGGAGAGGTTCTCTCACTTCCTCCAATAATAAACTCGGAGATGACAAGAGTTACCTCTGAAACTAAGAATCTGCTAATTGATGTTACTGGCACATCTCAGAGAGAAGTGGAGCAGGCTCTCATCGTTGTGGCAACCGCCCTCGCCGAAAAAGGAGGTAAGATCGGAACAGTCAGAATAAGGGGAGCTAAAGGGGAGTATGTAACTCCAAACCTCTCTCCGAAGGAAATGAAATTAGAAGTCGAGTACTTTAAGCTAAAAACTGGTTTAGACCTATCTTCTCAAGAAATAGCAAGCTTACTGAGGAAATCTAGGCTAGATGCTGTGGCTCAGGGGAATACGGTAAGAGCGCTTATACCTCCCTACAGAGTGGATTTCCTCCATCCGATTGATTTGGTGGAAGAGGCTCTGATAGTATATGGATACAACAGGCTGGAGTGGGAGATACCAAACGTGATGACAACTGGAAGAATTCATCCAACCGAGAAGCTATCGAGAAAGGTCAGGCTCCTCATGGTGGGTTTGGGATACCAGGAGATACTTAGTTACGTTATGACCAACGAAGAGGAGCTCTTCGATAAGGTTCTAAGGCCGAGAAAGCCCATTGTTAAGGTAGCTAATCCAGTTAGCGCAGCCTTCACTGTGCTGAGGGACTCCTTGATGCCTGGTTTGCTATCCTTCCTTTCAAATAATGTCCATGCACCCTATCCCCAGAAGATATTTGAGGTAGGAGATGTTGTCGTTATAGATGAAAAAGAAGAGACGAAGGCTAGAAATGAAAGGAGAATTGCTGCTGCTTTAGCCGACGATGTTGTAAGTTTTGAGAGAATACAGGCGCATTTAGATGCTCTGTTGCGTAACTTAGGCGTAGAGTATGAACTAGAGGAGTTCGAGCATCCCACCTTAATAAGTGGAAGGTCTGCTAAAATCTCCTATCTCCTTAACTCGGTTATAGAGGCAGGATATATAGGGGAAGTGAAACCAGAGGTCTTGGAGAATCTTGGTTTAAGGTGTCCCGTAGGTGTATTTGAGCTAAGTTTAGATCCCTTGATCGGTGAAGTCTAATGAGTAGATTACGAGTAAAATTCGGGTCAATATGCATAGGAGAGGTCACTTACAATTACGATATCATCATACATACGAATGGATCAAAAAAAATCTATGAGCGTCTCTGTGATGAGGGAAGAAAGGTTGCTACCATCTTCCACGTCACCTGTTAAGTATGATCAGTGCCAAAGATCGGTCTTGATAGGGACAGATATTAAATTCTAGAGGAGGAGCTAGGAAGGGTGTGAGATTTGAACTCTATGTTCAAGATTTCTAAGGTTAAAGCGCTAGAAGTGCTTGATTCCAGAGGCTATCCCACTGTTAAAGCATTTGTAAAAACAGAAGGAGGTCACATAGGGAGTTTTTCGGTTCCAGCAGGAGCCTCGAAAGGTAAAGGAGAGGTTGTAGAGTTAAGGGATGGAGGAAAACAACTAAGAGGGAGAAGAGTTAGAAGGGCGGTGGCAACGATTCAGGAATTAATCGCACCTTTACTAATCGGAGTCGATGTAAGAAAACAAGAGGAAATTGATAGAATAATGATCGAAGCCGATGGCAGTCCTAATAAGTCCAATTTTGGCGGAAATTCCATATTGGCTGTTTCAATTGCTTGCGCTAAAGCAGCAGCAAAAGCCACATTTCAGCCCCTCTACAGATATATTGGAGGAGTATCCGCTAATCTCCTACCTGTTCCGTTATTAAATGTCATAAATGGTGGGCTCCATGCGGGCAACGAGCTCTCAATACAAGAATTCATGATAATTCCTGCGGATTTCTCAGCTTTCAAAGAAGCCATTCTTGCTGCAGCAGAAATTTATCATAATTTGAGGGACTATCTGGTGTCAAAGTACGGAATTTCGGCAAAAAACGTTGGAGATGAGGGAGGATTTGCACCACCGATGTATAAAACCAGGGAGGCTTTAGATGCTCTCATTAAAGCCATAGAAGAAAGTGGATATAGTGGAAAAGTTTACTTAGGAATAGAT
>QMVU01000017.1 GCA_003661265.1 Thermoproteota archaeon
ACGCCCTTGGCGAATAAATCTTTAGTTCTCTAATTCCTCCATAAACCTGCTTAGAAATCTCTCCATTTTCTCCACTTCAACCCAGTTTGCATCTATAAGATTCAGGAAGAGATCTGCTAATCTCTCTGCGATTCCCTCAGCCACAGGATTGACGATCCTTATCTCGCATACTGCCGACTTCAGGTGCTCTGCCAGCCTCTTCCTGAATTTCTCCTTAGATGGTCTTAGAAGAGGCAACATCATCCTTACCTTGATCATGACTTTGTGCACATCGAGAACATATGACGATAAGGGGAAGTAGAGAACCTCCTCGGGAAAAATTATCAAAAAGAAAGTCCTAGAAATACCGCATTCGCGAACTACTTCTCATAGGTTGAATCAGACCGTATCCTATGCATTAATAGGGGCATTGAGTTTAGTTAGCCTGCTAGCATCTCTACATGCAGTACACCCCTTCGTCCTAGATGTTAGGAAGAAAATAGAGAGCAAGTGTGCCTATTCTGTGCTTGGTACAACGAGTAACCTGATTAGCTCGGTTGTCGGAGGTGGAAGCGCGGAGGGGATCGTATTCACGCCCCTTGAGGTTGAGCTTTCGTCCAACGGCAAATTTCTCTCCGCCTGTTGCGGAGATTTCAGGATAGAGCTGGAATTTCCCTTTGAAATCTCTCCGTTAAACACCTCAGTAAGGGGGTTGGTTAGGATAAGAGCAGAATGGGTTGAAGAAGGGGTTTCTCTGGTGGTCAGGGGATGAATAGGGAGATAGGTGAGGCCATAAGAACCCTGATTTTCGTATCGCTGCTTTTGGCATCAACCGCGATATCCGTGAGTCTGGCGCATTTAAGGGTCAAAAATTTCGGAAACAGATTGGCTATGTCCCTAGTTATTCTGAGCGAGAGAGCTTCAGAGCATAAAGTGGAAATAACCTTAGAACTGCCAGATGGCAACTACTCATTGCTCTTCTTCGATAACGGATCTGCCCTCTTCTCAATGGGAGGGTATAAGGTTCTCTTAGAAGGCTTTCCATCTGATCTAGGGGCTGAGATACGTGGAGGGAGGAAGTTACATATAGGTGCTGGGAGGTCGGGAGATGGATGAAGAGATAGTAGACGTTCTCTGGTTCCTCCTAGTAGTAGCGGCGCTTGTTCTTTCCGTCTTGGCAAATAATCCAAGCCCAATACCGATAAGGTGATATGAGGGTTGAGAACTCTCGCTCTGCTCATCGGAGTCTTCCTCATATCTCTTCTCGCCATGAACATGGCGATAAATAGGGTAACTCCGTTTTGGACTGTTGAAGTTAGGAAAGAGATTGCCAAAAGGTCCGTTGAGCTTTTCTGGGAGAAAGGAGTTAGATTGATTTGGGAAGGCGGTTATGAGGAAAACATCACTTCCTATAACTTAAGTCTAAGAATAGGGATCCCTGTGCCAGGAGAACCAGAAATGATCTACGTCGAGATTTATGGGGGTAACAATTGAGGGAGATCCTAGCCATTCTATCCATAGTTGTTTTGATGCTCCCAATTTTCTTCATCCCAGATGCCAGAGTAGTAGATAGCACAATAATAGACGCCGCCCTCGCCGAGAACTCGGCTTGGATGGAGTGTGAGATTGCCTTACCGAGATATCTCTCGTTCATCAGATGTCTGATAGACAGGTGGCTGGTCGAAAATTATGGAAGGGACGTAGATGAAGTCAGGCTCCCGATCACCTTAGAAACAGATGAATGGAAGACTTACGCGGAGAACGAAGCCAGGAACAGGGGGGTAGAGCTAACCTCAAACTTAACTCCAGTGAGATTAGGCATGTTTCTTTGGGCTAATGAATCACAAAACAGGGTTTTTGCTGGAAAATGCAGAGAGGGGGCTATAGGGGTAAGAGGTTTCATGTCCATCTTAGTTATCTCAAGAAGAGGTTTTGCAGAAGCAACCGCTCGTAGAAATTACTCTATTTCAGTCTGTCATCCTTGTATCTATTTCCTGATAAAGAAGGCACATGAGGACGTGGAAATAGGTCTAGAAAACATCTTTCCAAAGGAGGTAGTAGTGGTAGGTACGAGCACTAGTTATGCTGGAGCTGTTTCTCTGCTGAAAGCCAGATTTTTAAGATTTGATGAGGAGGTAAACGAATTCTTAACCTCTAAAAGAAGGGAGTACTCTCCTAGAGGGGCCATAATAAAATCCAGTGTGAAGAAGAAGGTTCTCACATCGAGAAAGGGTAACATCGTCGAATTGCACGCAATATACAGGTTTCACATAGAGGTTTGGGATAGAGAGGTTCTCTACTGGGCTGGAAACCTCAGGAAAGACTGGTACCTGAAGAACGACCTTAAGTTTGAGTTAAGGATGTCGTGCAGGATCATTGAGATGGAGGGAGACATTACCCTTCCTGCAAGATCAGAAGGGGATGTGAGCCCAAAGGGGAATGAGGGTGGAAGGGAAATAGAGTGGTTAAAGGGAGCGAGATGAGAGCTGATTTCAGCACCTTGTTCCAGAGGAGCTTATGATCGATTTGTGAGGGACATGTGGGGTCTTCTTGAGAAATTGCTGAAGAACCTCCTTCTTGAGATAAATGTGTATCTAAAGGCCATTAATAGTATGTTTAAAGCCTTGCTCCCAATCCTCTTAATCCTCTGGTTCGTCCTCTGGATCCTGAATGTGGAGGACCTAAGAGAACTAGAAAAGTACATCAGATGGTGGATTTTGCTTTGCCTAGTGATTATAGGCATATCACAGGGACTCTCTTTGCTGATAACCGCAAGAATAAGGTGATTAAGACCTCCAACTGATTTCTTGATGAAGATCATCATGAGAGAGAAAAAGAGATAAAATGAGTGAAAGTAACCCCTTCCTCTGGCTAGAGCTAGTAAGAAGGATAAAATAAGCATCGAACATAAATCTTGAGTGGAAAGAAGTGGAGAAATAGCGATTATCAGTTTACAGTCTCCCCCTCCAAAACCAACCCTATAAAGCGCTAGGGATAGTGATGTGGATGATAGAATCCTGATGAAAACACGAAAAGCAGGTCCTTGTAGTGAGGAAATGAGGGAATTTAATGCCAACAGGGATAAGATCCACTTGTTAGGGATCTTATGGGTCTTTAAATCTAGAAGCATGCTTAAGAAGGCTTCTAGCGTAGCTATGAGTAGGAGCATTTTTCATCCAATTAGGTTGCTAAGAAAGAAGGTGGTGGACAGAAACGGTATTAGATAATATGCTAACCACTTAACACCTACCTCAAGCTCTTCGATCATAAATAGAGCGAAAGCAGCTCCAACAAATCCAAATGACAGGGAGCTATCGTATGATGACCCCATGATCAAGTAAAGTAGGAGCTCAGAGATCTTCGAGAACGCAGCGGATATTACCCCCAAAATCACAATCAAGGACCTTGCCAGATTCCTCCTACTTTTAAGAAGGGCTCTCCTCTCAGCCTCTAATTCTTCCAGTGCGCGCATAATGGATGCGGTGTCCCTGAGCACCCTGCTGATGAATTCAGGATCGGCCTCAGAGGTTAGCATATCGGTCAGCCATGGACCATAATCCCCGAAAACTGTTTTAAGATCCTCCATAATCTCCTTTACTGTTTTGTCATCCGCAAGGGCTTTCATTATTATGCTTCTTACTTCAGGGCTCCGAGAAGCAATTTGCCTGAGAGCTGCCAGAGGATTTAGGTTCAGTTGCAGGTGGTCAGCCAATGCCTCCACTATAACCGTTTTTGATTCATTTTCCATAGCATAAACCTCCTGATCACGAATCTAAAAGCAGAAATCACGAGCACGAGGATGGAAATTGGGTAGAGTAGGGAGGGCGGTATAGTACCCAGGGCAGAGGCGCTCGCCAACAACATCATCGTTAAGAAGGCCATGGACAATCTAATGGCCAATTTACGGTCAATTTCCCTGTTTTCAAACTCTATTTCCGTTCTTATGAATTTTTTTAGGGTGTTTACGATGTCCTGAGAGTCCGCTCCTTGAAGGAGGGACTTAATAGCCGCTCCTAAGGGTTTATACTTCAATCTATCACAGAAATCGTTTAACTCCTTTGAAAGCGAATGGCCCTCAATCGATGAAGCTAAAAAGATCCTTTTCATGTCTTCTGAATAGGAGCTCACTCCAGATCTAGCAACAAGCTCTACAGCTTTAACTTGGCTCCAAGTAAGCCCCAGGGAAAACAGCTGGATAAACCTCATAACTTGCTTTCGATCCATAGAGTCCCCTCCTTCAGCCTTTCGATTAACTCCCCATTGGTTTTTGAGCCCAAAGTAGCTCTAATCATCGCAAGAAAGCTCTCTGAGGGCCTGGGTTCCACCTCTTCCCATCCTCCCTCCCCGTACCTATAGAGCCTTTCGGCAACCCTGAATCCCATGAACAAAACCAAGCATCCCAGCAAAGCGTCCTCCGATCCCCATCTAATCCATTTTCTCTCCAAGGAGATTGGATCTCTTGCATGCGTCGTCGCTATAACTCTAAATCCGCTTTCCTTAGCTAGGGCGAATGCTCTTGCGTGTTCTTCCGTTAGGATCTCTCCCAAGAAGACGAGATCTGGATTTCTGTGCAGGAAGGTTGTTACCATGCTCTCCCTATCGCCAGGGAAGACGTATGGATGATGCTTCAAGCCATATTCCGAGAAATCCTCGATTTCCCTTACTTCCTCGATGCTCACAATTCTCCACTCCTTATCGGAGTAAGCTAGGATCGAATTGGCTAAAGTAGTCTTTCCTACGCCCGTCCTCCCAGCTATGAGGATCGGCTGCCTCTCATACATGGCCTCCACCAAGCAGGCTGCAAGCTCCTCCCTTATGGTACCTAGCGCTATTAGCCGTGACATCGGGAGTCTTGGAAGTGCTGAAAGGTTCCTGGCATCAAAAGTGGGCTTTGATACAGGAGGAATGTCGACAGCAAGCCTCACCTTAGAGTCTCTCAAGGTAAATTCCACTTTCACCGTCGGTCTGCTCAGATTCAAAGCCCCATATGGATGGAGCTCTACTATGGTTCTAATCTTTTCAAACTCCCTTTCATCCAAGACCAAATTGCTTATCTCTACTCTTCCAGCCTCAATGTGATCTATGTAGATTGGGGAGCCCTCAACCCCATATATTTCAGTTACGTCCTTTCCTGTAGCTAACAAAAGGACTGGCCACACTTTTGTAGACCTGACAGCTGCCTCCAAAATCAGATTTTCATCTAAAACCTCTTTAGGGCCAAGAATTTTCTTTATCTGCCTCATTCTAAACCTTATGACGTCCCAAACGTCAAGATCCAGCGAGTCCTCTGGATAAATTCCCTCCATCAATTTGGAGATGCCGATCACCGAAATCATCGTTCTTGGATCGGTAGTCCAACTTCTTGGCACGAAACAAACCTTTTCGTTGCATCTGGCGAGAAAAGCGCATTCAAGATCCTCTATAATGCTATCAAAATGCAAATCTGGCGTTTTAAGCGGAGGATATGGGGTTTCTTTGACGAAGGAAATGTGCTTCTTGCTCCCAAAGGCCGCCAACAGCCTCGCATTATCGTAAGTTTGATAGGGCTTGAGGAAGAGGTCAAGGGAGAATTCCCTCATCCACTTCATTGCCGCAGCCACGTACTTGCGATATGGTTCTTCCTGCAGGTCAAGCTTCAATAGGTAGCTCACCCGGCGGTTAGGTTCCCTTCTGTCAAGTTCTCACTCTCTGATCCCCAAAGATTGCTGAGGTGCTCACCTAACCATTCTACGAAATCCGAAAATTTCTCTTCTGTAAGATCTGGGAGATTCCATAGGAATTCCAGTGCATTTGCCACCGGATTTACCACAAGAGCAAAGAAGGCAGCTATCGTAGCGGCTATCAAAAGGGCGGTCTCAGTGGTTTGGGTTAATCCGGACTCGTCATCCAAAAATTCCTCGAGAAACCTCTTGAATTTCTCGAACATCTTTACTTCAGAGGATCTAGGAGCTTAGAAAGGGTATTTAAGATGCTCACGCAAGAATACATTGCTTTCTCCTTAGAGTTGCATGAGCTCATGGCTCCTCAACCCCCCAAAATTTTCTGAGGATCGAGAACAGAAGCAGCGTAATAACGGCTATAAGGAGGGGGGAAGTCCTCGAGATCGAACTTCCTCCTTCCCTCCCAATAACCTCAAGCGAGGCATTATACTCCTTATTCATGCCTATCTGACCTCTTCTTGGAGTTCTCTCATGTTGGGAGCTGGGTTCATTTGTATGTTCTTTACGGGACACATCTTCCTGGCAAGAAGTTTCGGAAGAATTAACTCGCGCTGGCTGTTGAACGCGACCTTGTTCCTCCCCTCTGGTCACAGGCTCAGAACTTGGTCTGGGAGGATTGGTCTTAGGAACCTGCCTCTCTAAAACCTCTATCTCCTTGCTTGCCGTCTCCTTGAGATCACCGCTCTGTACTTCTGCGAAGATTAGTACCTTATCTGCCTTACCTGCTGTGGCAGAGAATTCGAACGAGGAGGATGTGCCGGGTTCAAGGGAACTAGATTCCTCAAATGAAGGAGGCGAAGCTCCATCTAACTTAACCTTCAAATTGAAGCGAAGTAAATCCTCCCCTATGTTCTTCACAATAACGAAGAATGTGAAGGTCGAGCCTTGATTGACGGAGCTTGGCGCCCGTATAGAAAGACCTATTCCTTCCATCTTCACCCTATAGGAGATCACCTTGGAAATCTGTAACTCCCTACCTGTGCCTTGCTCCACACCCCTGATCTCAACTTTTAAAGTGTAATTCCCCGGAACTCCTTGAGCCTTAGCCCTAAATGACACTTCAGAAGTCGATCCTCCGCTTAAGTTCCCGATTACTTCCCTCATACCGTCGATAGAGGCTTCTACAAAAAGAGCAGAAGCCTCTCCAACATTTGATACAGATACTATTATTTCAAACTCCTCCTCTGGCTTTACTGCGCTCGGAGAATTTACTGAGAGCGCTAATTCAGCAGGACTCAATATCCTTACGTCAACGTAGGCATCGCTCCTCTCAACGTAGAGGGAAGGCTCCTCGTCGTTCCAAATATGCAACCTGTGAACCCCTATTGAAGCTGAGGAGGTATCCCAAGCAACTGATGCGAAGCCCTCTGCATCAGAGTAATCCTCCCCTATCATCAATCCGTCGGTCTCATCGTAGAAGTGGACAAGCACCCCTTTCACAGGGTTACCCAGCTCGTCCAAAACCTGTACGGATAGAACAAGAATCTCTCCTTGAACAAAACCTTCTTGCCCTGAAACCGAGGAAAGAAAGAGGGGAAGGATTAGAAAAAGGAGGAGGGAGGTGATAGATATAGATTCCCTTCTCATCCTGCGGCACCAATCGTCACTTTCAACACAGGCTTGGTCCAGACCTCGATGAGGCCACCGCCGTTTTGGGCCGGCGAATACTCCTGATCTCCCTCAAACAAAGCAGAGATGTCGATAGTTCCAGGTCTTTCTGCCAGTATCGTAATCGACTGCCCGGACTTTACATGGAACTCCCCCTCATCTACGAAAACCCTTATCTGCCTGTCCTTCAACAAGCCATCTCCGCACATTAACTTGGCGGTGATGTTGATTAAATCCCCAACATGAACCTTCTTTGGATAATCTAAGAGAAGCTTTACAGCCTTTCTGACAAGAAGGGTGGTGGAATTGCTCACCCACGTACCAAAGCCCGATCCTGGTAGATCCCTACGGTCAAAGTACCCCCTGACCCCGATGCTTATAGTACCAGAAAAGGTTGGGGTGAACTCGAACTTCCCAGCGGAGTTAACCCAGTCTGAGGAGCCTATCTTTATCTGTATTGGATTTGGCAGGTAGTATTTGTTCCAATCGTACCGATAATGAACTTCTATTAGGACAGTTTCTCCTAAGTCTGCTGGGTTTGGAGTAGCTGTTACCCATATGCTGGGAAGGCTCGTTGTTTGGTGTGAGGATGAGGATGATGTGCTATCAATTACCGTAAATGTTTCGGTGTCGCTCGCGAAGATGTTATTGGACTGATCCTTTATCACACCTGAGATCCTCCAAGTCCCCGCCGGACCATCAGAGGGAACTGTGAACGTGAAAGTACCCGTCCCAGCATATGTCCTGATAGGATCGGAGGAGCTTGGGGGATACACATATGTGTATACGCTCGGATTTGGGGGTAAATAGCCATCCGTTTTCACAGATATTGTTACGGATTCTCCCTTCTGAACGCTTATCGGGCTAACCGATACGTCTATGGAACCGCTAGGAGGAGAGGTTGGGGAAGAAGCCTCAAAGGTAGCACTCCTGCTGTCCTTAAGGAAACCACCTGCTACATCTCCGTCGATTGTAATCTCGATGACGGAAGTGTATATCCCCTCTTTATCCGCTGTCACCGTCCAGCTGTATGTCATCGACACGGGCATGTCGTCCGGTACCCATTGACGATATGGTGGTGCGTTTTGAGCAGAACTCGCGTAATAAGAATAGCTTCCATCGGGAGCTATCGTCTTCATGACGACATATGCCGTTCCAGAGTCCAAACCAGATATACTTACGCTGGCTGTGACGGTGAAGCTGTCTCCCACATCACCTGAAGATGGACTTACGCTTATGGAAATAGTGTAGGAAGCTTTAGCAATTACCCTTAGTCCTGAAGAAACGCCGAATGCCAGCAGGATTGGTAGAAGAATGAGGATTGCATGAGATCCATAAAGCTTAGAGCCTTTCATGCGGACTCCTAAATGCTGGAAGTTTTTAAGAGGCTAATAAGAGGGCTAAAATCGAATTGTTTTATCAAACTTTCCCCCTATAACCTATCGCATCCCTTAGCACGGCGAGCATTTCCCTTGCATCAAAATCCCCAGCTTCAGAAGGGTTAAGCGCAGCCCATATCAATCTGCTGATCCCCCCTCCCTCTGAATCACCGATATAGCGAAGCTCATGGGGTTTTATATCTAGATATTGCGAGAGGAGCCGTATAAACCATGGAAATACCATTAAGATAGAACTTTCAACATCTCCAGACTCTAGAAGAGTTTCTGCCTTCTCAATTTCGTAAATGCCCTCCCTCTTTAGACCTCTTAAGAACAAGAGAAGAGATATCTCCCTAACTACAATTCCAAAAAGCCCGATAACAGAGATCAAAAAGAAGAGATAATTTAAATGCGCAGTAATCCCAGAGAACAAGGTAGAAAGAACTAAAACTCCTTTCCTATTTCTTCTCTTGGATTTCAGCAGGTCAGCAGGACTCAGCTCCTCTACCTCATATTTGGGAGCTTCTAAATTATTTAAAAGCTTAAGAGAGATTACTGGGGCAAAAAATAAGCCTAAGGGGGATAGAATTGGCAGTAACCTATTCAGAACGGAGAAAACTAAAGAGGAAACGTTCAAACTAAAGGCCATAGTGAGCCCAGTTGCCCTCCTCCGATCATCCAATAGACTAAGTAATGGAATTCCGATAACGGATGGAAGAAGCGAATAAATTTTGGGAAAGGCGATATTGCACGTCTTTAGGTCGCTCATTAAAACACTCGCTATGAGTATCAGAGAACTTGCTAACGACGAAATCGCGACATATTTCAGCAATGATAGGAAGCTCTTCCTTTTCCCAATTCTAATAGCCAATAGCAAGCTAATAGAGTCGCTAAAACCGTATAGGGAGGTCCATCCATAAATAATGGCTTGAACGACAGATAGAGGACTCCCTAAATCGACGAAAGCAGGTAAAAAGAGGAAAGTTAGCGCACCAGAAATCCCAAGACTTGTAAAGCTCTGAAGATATGAACAAGCTCCAGCTATCGCTCCCAAGATGCCAAGCCCAACTAGGCCTCTAAGATCATTGCAGGTCGCAGTCAGGCGCAAAGCTAGATCCAACTGAAAGTCCTTCCTAGAATAAACGAAGTAAATAAAAGCCAAAAGCACTCCGTAAATAAGGGTTAAAAGGTATAGGACCCTATTTGGCTTCAACAGACCTCCCTTCCATGTTATTTAGTCTCAAGAAGAGCAGAGCAAGATTTAC
>QMVU01000018.1 GCA_003661265.1 Thermoproteota archaeon
TAAGCAGGTGATCCGCCATCATGTTATCGCTTCTCTTCATCATCTCCTTCACTAGCTCCGAGAGGGGCCTCGACCTTATCAGCCCTATCTCAACTGCTCCCTCAGGAAGAACCCCTTTTCTAACTGTTCCTCTCACAACTACCCCCTCCAGCTCCAGCGATTCCATCAGCAGGTTCCCGAAGTAAAGGGATGGCTCCTCAACCGTTCTTACGAATTCAACTGGGTCTGATTGAACCCCTATCTCCCCCCTCAATATCACCTTGTTCTCATCAAAGACCTTCCTTGCATTCACATCGGACTTGTCCCCTCCAACAGTCCTCACGTAGTTTACAACCTCGACATACGACGTCTTTGGGATGAGATCTACCCTTGCTGGATCTCCCTCTCTCCTGCCAGGGGAGACAACGATCTTTATGACATTCTTCTCAACGGAGAGCCCAGAAACCCTTGCAGCGTAGTAGTACTGGAGGTCTTCGATCTCCCAGCTTTCCTCGACATATTCCTCATCAAAAATCCCCTCATCCACCAGGATATCCCCTTCAATCAATCTGATAAGGGAGGAAATGTTTTTAGCGAGCTTCCTAATGTCCTCATAGGTTATTGAGGGATCTCCAGCTCCCTTTACGATTATGTCCCCGTACAAGGTCCCATTTACTAAGGTTCCCGAGTAGCATACCTTGGTTTCGTACGTGTAGCTCGGTCCTAGTATGTGGAGGGCAGCTGCACATGTGAGTAGCTTAACATTTGAGGCGGGGATTAGCTTCATGTCCGGATTTAGTGCATAAACAAGCTCTCCTCTCTCGTTTATGACACAGACCCCTACTTCTCCTCCAATCCCTCTCGTTAGATCGTCTATCGATTTGGAAAGCTCACTTACCTTGGACTCCATTTCAAGCCCTCTAAATATGAAGTAGGAGCACGCTAAAAGCAGTAGAATTCCGAATAGGATCATGAATGCTCCCAGTTCCCGCTGTCTCATCGAGTTTAGGACACGCTAAATCCTAAAAATAAAGGGCTCTAAGTTCATCGGATGGGTTCTAAAGGCTTGACTTCAGCTTACCTTGTGAGGGTAGCGAAACTTCTGGTGATATTAAGCTTAATCCTGGTTCCAATCCTCCTTAACGTTGAGAGGCGTGATTTCTCATCCCTCCCTTTGGGCCTCCCATCAGAGGAGGAAGCGAGTGCCTTCCTAGAGTTCCATTTCAACAAGGACTCCTATCGTGCCGGAGAAGTTGGTTACGTGGACGTTTGGGTAAGAGATCCGAACTCCAACATCTCCATAGTGTGGTTTGGGATACACTTCGATTGGATGGAGGAGGTCGGGAAGAGCGCCTTCCATAAGGTAGCGTTTAACGAATCTCTCTTCGTTAAGAGAGGTGGCAAGGAGTACCTTGGGAGAGTGTACTTCTCCGTCGATTGCACCTCTCCAGGAAATCACTCCTTTTTCTTTTGGATAGAACTCTGGCGAGAGGAAGAAGGAAGTTGGTACGAGGAAATTTGGAGAACTCCTGAGTCGAAGGTCTTAGTGGAAGGTTAAACTCCGACCTCGGCCTACGTCGCCCTCCTATAGACTATCCTCCCACCCACAACAACCATCTCCACATTTATCTCCTTAATTTTATCTGGTTCTGTCTTTGTAATGTCATCTGAAAGGACCACAAAATCTGCAAGCTTCCCCTCCTCTATCGTCCCCTTCTCATCCTCCTCGAATGAAGCGTAGGCTCCTCCCTTCGTGTAGATTTGTATGGCCTCCTCAACGGTCAGCCTCTCATTCTTCGGGAGGAAGGGCCTCGTAACTGCGGCCCAAATCCCCCTCAGCGGATCTATTGGCTCTACGGGGCAGTCGGACGATCCAGCCACAACCACGTTTTTCATCAGGGATTTTAGGGCGTAAACCCACTTGGCCCTCTCAGGGCCAACCCTATCCTTTGCCCAGAAGTCCGTGAATATGAAGTGGGGCTGGCATACCGCAACCACCTTTAGCTCCCTCATCCTCTCAAGTATCCTGGGGTTTACCAGGGAAGCGTGTTCTATCCTGTGCCTGTGGTCCCTGGGCTCCTCCCTGATGGCGCTCTCTATGGCGTCTAGAGCTACCCTTATGGCCCTGTCTCCTATGGCATGTATTACTGCCTGAAATCCAGCCCTGTGAACCCTTAATACTATCTCCTTAAGCTCCTCAGGTGGGTGGATCAAAATCCCCTTATTTCCCGGCATGTCCGCATAAGGCTCTTCCAAGGCGGCGGTCCTCCCACCTAATGAGCCGTCGGCAAAGATCTTAATGCCGCCAATCCTGAGCATGGAGTCCCCAAAGCCTGTGGAGAGCCCTACCTCCTCAAGTTCCTTCAAGAACTCGTAAGGGGGTACCAGGTAGATCCTAAGGAGGAGCTTTCCCTCCTTCCTCAACATCTGAAGAGCCCTAAGCTCATCCGGAAACCTTTCGGAGCACATGAAGTGAATCGAAGTCAATCCCCTCTTGACCGCCTCATGCATGGCCCTTGCCAAGGCCTCCTTTAGCTGCTCCAGGCTCGGAGGAGGGATCTTCTTGTACACAAGCTTTACAGCACTCTCCCTCAGAATGCCTGTTGGCTCTCCCCTCTCGTCCCTGTCTATCTTGCCTCCGGGAGGGTCCTTGGTATCCTTGGTTATGAACGCCATTTCGAGGGCCTTGCTGTTGACGACGCACACGTGCCCGCATATCCTTCTTAGGAACACAGGATTCTCTGGAGCAACCTCATCCAGGTCCCACCTGTTTGGGTACCTCCTCTCCTCGAAGAGCTCCTGATCCCAGCCCCTTCCCAGTATCCATTCTCCCTTGTCGAGCGAGAGGGCCCTCTCCCTAATCGCCTCCTTGAGCTCCCTTATGGACTTCGTCCCCCTCAGGTTGAGCTGGGTCAGGGACAGGCCGTATCCAGATAGGTGGACATGGGCGTCT
The DNA here is from genome assembly GCA_003661265.1 of Thermoproteota archaeon. GTDB lineage: Archaea > Korarchaeota > Korarchaeia > Korarchaeales > Korarchaeaceae > QMVU01. The sequence continues at coordinate 2,933 of QMVU01000018.1, forward strand.
ATTAGCCCTGGAATTACGAACTTCCCTCCTAAGTCCACGACCCTCGTCCTCGGGCCAATTAACTGGGAAACCTCCTCTACGGTGCCTACCTTGATTATCCTATCAGAATACACCGCTAGAGCTTCCGCCCTTCCAGAGGGAGTCAGGATAACTCCGTTTATGAACGCCGATTGGGCCTCCATACACTTTGAAAATCCGAGGCTATCATATAACATGAACCCTTTGACAAGGAGGTGCGTAGAAGCTCCGCAGTCCTTCAACTGCTCAGGTCATGCGGTGGGCCTGATTGTGTACCAAGCCGAGTCAGCTTTTGGCCCCAGGACAGGATGCTAGCACGAGTTCATAGGGCTCAGGAAGGGAGGGAAGGGGCCACATCATCAGGACCTCGTAGCTCAGCTTCAGATGTCCTCTTGCAGTCCCCCCAAGCAGGATTTCGAGGAGACTAGGGGCCTTGGGTCTGACCCACTCGGCAGGGGCGTCTTCTGGCAAGCCAGCCAACTCCCTTGCCAGCTCTATTGCCTCCTCAAGCGTCCCCACCCTATCAATCAGCCCGGCTTCGAGTGCCTGGGTTCCCGTATAAGGTCTGGCGGAGAGGACCTCATCCCAGTCCTTAACCTTATCCCCTCTCTCCTCCCTAACCCTTTGCTCAAACAGCTTGGCTATGGAATCTATCATGGACTGCATTAACTCCCTCTCCTCCTCGGTCATCTCTCTCCAAGGGTTCCCGATGTCCTTCATCGATCCGCTCTTGAAGGTCTCTGCCTTCACGCCCAGGCGTTCCATGAGCTCATAGTAGTTTATCAGGATCGAGATAGCACCTACGGAACCTGTGAGCGAGTGGGGGGAGGCCATTATTACGTCTCCCGCTAGGGCTATGTAGTAGCCCCCGGAGGCCCCATACTCCGCTATGTACGAGACGACGACCTTTTCCTCTGAGAGCTCCTTAAGCGCCTGATATATCTCCTCAGATGCCACCGCACTTCCCCCTGGACTGTTGATGAAGAGGACGACCGCCTTCGCCGATGGGTCCTGACTCACGTACTCCACCATCTCCTTAACCCTCTCTGGAGTCAGAGGGCTTCCGAACAGGGAGATGGGAGATCCCTCATAGGATATAGTGCCGGAGAGCTCTATTAGCGCAACGTGATCCGTGCTTATCAGGCTCTCAGGTCTTGCAGCCAAGAAGCTCACCAAGATGCCGACCCCTATTATGACTGCTAACAGGAGCCATGGTCTCAGCTTCTTCATCTCAACCCTCATCCAAATCACCTGAGTTCTAAGGTGCTCAGCGAAATAAATTGATACCGCAGCTAGGGGTTAAGCTGCGGTGTGTTTAGTTATCCTACCAAACAGGAGGAATTAAGGGGCTTTAGCCGCGGTTAAGCAGGAGGACCAAACTCCTGTACAACTTCTTTGCAAGGGCAAGTTTGGTTATGTAGACGCTCTCGTTTGGTCTGTGGGCCTGTTCTATGTCCCCCGGTCCAACGATCACCGATGGGATTCCCTTCTCCCAGTAGACCGAGGCCTCAGTCAGGTAGGGGACACCAAATGGCCTAGAATCTAAACCTACTGTCCCCATAATCCTGGATATGGCCGCAATTTCTGGGATCTCAGGGGCCTCATATGGGGGAAGAGCTAGTCCAAACTCAAGCTCCACCCTCTCCCCCCACTCCCCAGCTATATCCATCAGAAGCTTCCTCCTGTCCTCTGTCTCCTGAGGTATTAATCTAGCGTCTATCTTCGCCTCAAAACTGTCAGGTATTATGTTCTCCGCAACCCCGCCTCTAACCCATGTCACCTGTAGGGTAGGCCTTCCTAGGATGGGGTGAGCCAACTGGGGGATTCCCCGCTCCATCATCCTCTTTAACACGTTTATGCCGATATGCACCGCATTTACCCCTCTCTCCGGTATGCTGCTGTGGGAGGCAACTCCTTTAACCCTTAATGTGGCCCTGAGAACTCCCTTGTGACAAGTTACAAGCCTAAGGTCCGTTGGCTCCCCTATAAGGCATAGCCTGAGGTTCTTGAAGAGATCCCTCAACTTAGGAGCTGCGAGTTTAGCTCCTGACATCCCGACCTCCTCATCGGACGTAAGGAGAAACCCTACGCCAACTTCCTTGTCCTCGGCAAGAGCCTCAACCCCGGCTGCTATCATGGCAGCTATAGCTCCCTTCATGTCGCAAGCTCCCAGGCCGAAGAGCCTCCCCCTCATCACCTTTGGGGAGAAAGGGCTCCTCTCCCAACCTTCCGTTGGAGGAACCGTGTCCAGGTGCCCGCAAAAGAGGAGCCTTACCCTCTCCTGATTTCTGTACGCGAACAGGTTCATCCTCATGCTATATCTCTGCCTCTCAACGTTAAATCCTAGGTCCTCAAGCACGTCCCCCAAGAAGTCGGCTATCTCCAGCTCAAGTTTCCCTGGATTGGTCGAGTCTATTGATATCAGAGAGGATGCCAGATCCAGGACTCCAATTCTCATCCCTCAAAGTTCCTTGAGATATCATAAAAGGTATTTTGGTGAATTGGGTATCGGAGTTGAGCGGGATGAAGATAGCAGTAGTTGGTGGGATGATCGTCGATGGAACGGGAAGTCCCTGGTTCTACTCAAACATCTACATTTCGGACGGGATAATATCGAAGATAGGGCATGAGTGGGAGGAAAGACCAGAAGTCGTGATAGATGCCTCTGGCCAGGTTGTCTGTCCCGGGTTCATCGACATGCACGGGCACAGCGACTACAGCCTGCTTGTGAACCCGTTTGCCGAGAGCAAGGTGAGGCAGGGGGTGACGACCGAAGTTATAGGACAGTGCGGCTTCTCCCTTGCCCCAATAAACGATTGGAGCGCTGAGTACCTTGAGAAGACCATGCCCGACCACATAAAAGGGCACGTGAGCGTCGACTGGAGGACGATGGATGAGTACCTCAACAAGCTTGAGGAGAGGAGGACGAGCATAAACGTCGTCCCCTTCATCGGTCACGGGACCGTGAGGATGAATGTCCTTAGATTCGAGAACAGGGAGCCCACAGAAGAGGAGCTGGAGGAGATGAAGGGCTACGTCAGGGAGGGGATGGAGGCCGGAGCATTTGGTCTCTCCACGGGGCTCATCTATCCCCCTAGCTCCTACGCAAAGACCGAGGAGATAGTTGAGCTCTGCAAGGTCGTGGCAGAGTACAAAGGGATGTACGCATCTCACATAAGGGGGGAATCCGACACCCTCATCGAAGCCGTCAAGGAGGCGATCGAGATAGGAGAGAAATCCGGATGCAGGGTTGAGATCTCCCATTTCAAGGCTTCCGGGAAGAGGAACTGGGGGAAGACGAAGGTAACTTGCAGGATCGTTGAGGAAGCTAGGGAGAGGGGCGTTGAGGTGGCCTTCGACTTCTACCCCTACACAGCAAGCTCAACAGGGCTTGACGTCCTGCTCCCCCAGTGGGCTTTAGAAGGAGGGGTGGAAGCCATGTTAAGAAGGCTTAGGGATCCTGAAGCCAGGCGGGAGATAAGGTCCTACATGGAGGACAGGGTGAGGCGGGGGAAGTACGCAGACAAGGAGGTTTACGACATAATAAGGATAACGGACTTCGCCCCTAACAGGGGGATACAGGGAAAGACCGTGGCTGAAATATCCAAGGAGTGGGGGCTGGATCCTTATGAGACGGTCTTCGAGCTCTTACTAAGGTCAGAGGGGCGTGTTGGGATCATAATCCACGGCATGAACGAGGAGGACTTGCTCAGGGTCATGAGGCATCCGCTCTCCTGCGTTGGAAGCGACAGCTCATGTTACGCCAAATACGGCCCTCTATCTGAGACAAGACCACACCCAAGGGCTTATGGAACATTTGCCAGGGTTCTTGGATACTACTCAAGGGAGAGGAAGATCTTAACAATGGAAGAGGCTATAAGAAAGATGACCAGCGCTCCTGCTTCGAGGCTCAGGCTCTTTAGGAGGGGGCTGATAAGGGAGGGATTCCACGCAGACCTCGTCGTCTTCGACCCCAGAAAGGTTATAGATAGGGCCACTTACCTGGACCCCCACCAGTACGCTGAGGGGATAAACTACGTCTTAGTTAACGGGGAGATAGTTGTGGAGAAGGGAGAACACACTAAAGCCAGGCCTGGAAAGGTCCTGAGGTTCTCAAAATGACTCCTTCTGCCTTCTAACTCACTCCTCCAAGCCAATATCTTCTATCTCCCTTTGAATAGCGATGAACTCCTCGCCAAACAGCGGTGATTTACGAACATCTCGCACGGGAAATCGGGCATTCGTAGCAAAGTCAACGCCAACTTCCCTGCAACACTCCCTCACCGGACAGTCTGACCAGCCGTCTCCAGCCCTACAGCTTCCTCCATCGCATCTTGGCTTGGTAGACAGCCAGTTAAGGGCCTTGGTAAGCTCCTCATAGTTGAACGCTCACGTCCTCAGGTATGTACCTCAGCTCCGGGCTCCTCTCCGAAATTGAGAGCATTTCCTTTGCAACAGACCTTATGACTCCGTTCCTCCACGTGCAAGATGGGCAGAAGAGTCCGCAATAACTAACAAGCCTCTTAACGGACATATACATATACATATACCCACTAATCTCAGCTTGGAATAAAAATCCCTTTTAGAGAGAAATGAGGGCAAGTGGGATAATGCATATCCTCGGAACTCGTTCGGAGGCTGTAGAACTACAACTCGGGAATTACCTCTTCAGCGAATATCCTAAGCCCCTCCTTTGACGGGACATCCCCAAATCTCAGGATAAAGTAAGTCACTCCTAGTCTTGTGTACTCCCTAAGCTTCTCTACACACTCCTCTGGAGTTCCCACTATGCTGTTAGCTCTTACTTCCCTAACCCACTCCTCAAAACGCAACTTCCTCTCCTGAGATAGGTAGAGGGCCTTGAGCTGCTCGTTTACTCCCTTCTCGTCCCTAGAAACTATTGCCCTCCCCCACCAGGACTTTTCTATCTCCTTAAAGTCCCTGCCCACCCTGAGGCACGCTCTTCTCAGAGCATCGAGCTTGCGAGCGTACTCGGAAGGTGAGCGATGCGGGAAGTTGCACCTGTCCGCGTGTCTGGCAATAACCTCCATCATGAGCTTCTCCCCAGCTCCTCCAACGGTGATCGGGGGATGGGGCTTCTGCAGGGGCTTTGGCTCACAGCTCGCTCCCTCGATCCTATAGTACTTCCCCTCGTAGCAGGGGTAATCCTCAGTCCACATCCTCTTTATTATCTCAAGGGCCTCATCCAGGCGTTTCACCCTCTCTGCTGGCTTTGGAAATGGAATTCCGTACGCCCTGTGTTCTCTTTCGTTCCACCCAGCCCCTATCCCGAACTCAAGCCTTCCTTCAGAGATGTAGTCGAGGGTAGCCCCCATCTTCGCCAGCAGAGATGGAGGTCTGAAGTTGTTGCAGAGCACCAGGGTACCGAGCCTCACCTTTTCCGTTACGGGAACTAAGGATGAGAGGGTTGTCCAACACTCCAATATGCTGGAGCCGAAGATTAGGTGATCGTTCACCCAGACCGAATCGTATCCTAGAAGCTCGCTCTCTAGGGCGTAGTCCAACAAAACCTTGTAGTTGAGTTCCTTGTACATCGGAAAGTACCTCGGAAGCACTAGGTTTGGTACCCTCACGCCGAACCTGATCAACTTAGATCCCTACGGTATGGAGAGGGAGAGCTCGGGAGGATACTTTATCGTGAAGTAGTAAGTGATTTTCCTCTCCTCATCTGGCTTTATCTTGAAGTTCCACTCCAGGATACCCATCTCAACTTTATCTGGCTTTGGCTCGGATCTGTCCATCTCAACGTGGACGTCAGGGTGTTTTGATACCGGTATCCTGTCATATACCCTCACATCAACCTCCTTCCCCTTATGATTCACTATTGTAAGCCTGTATCCCATTCTAATGTACGCTTTACCCTTCAGAACTCCCTTCCTCTCCTCTTCCCTCAGGATAAGCTCCCTTCTAGTTTCAAGCCTCTCCTCAGTAGTTAGCGCGAGCTCCACCTTCTGCTTTGGTGATATGAGGGGCAAATTCCCGGTTCCAATGAACAAATCCTTTTTGTAAACGCGGTACTTACCTGGAAGGAGGGGCCTCTCGGCGTTCTTGAATTCAACTATGGAGACAAACCCCGGCTGGGTGTAAGCGTCCCAGACGTACCTTATCTTAGAGTCGAACTCAAGCTCCTCCAAAGCTATCCGCCTCGGCTTGTTTGGCTCGATCGTTACCAGACCCTTGGGAGCGTGGGTCACGTACTCCCCGACCTGCATCTCTGCCATCTCCATCGCCATTTCGACCTCCTCAAGCTCCTCTCTAAATTCAGCTTCCTCCACCATCTTCATGAGGGTGGCTCTGGCACGCCTGGGAACATAGGGTTCTATGTACCAAGGGGAGGGCTCAGGCTTCACGGCCCTCGCAACAGGCTTTGAGGATATCGTTAAGGACACATCTTCCCACTTGTACGGAGTGTTCTGAACAACGTTTGCGAGCATTAATAGCCTTACCTTCCCTTCTTCTACCATAACGTCATACGCCGGACTCCAAAAGGCCCCATCTATGGCATAGGCCATCTCAAATGTTACCTCTCCTCCTTTAGAGGAGAGGTCCATGGTCAGGGCGCCCACCTTCATCGTTTCACCTGAAATCTTCTCTAACCTGCTCTTTAGGCTCTCAAGTTCCCCTTTAACCTCCTCCAGCTTCCTAACTCTCCCCGACAGGAGGGAAATGTTCTTTTTCCTTTCCTCCATGAGAGTTGAGAGAGATTCCCTGAGTCCCTCAGCATCTCCCCTCCCGAAAACTGAGCCCAAGGTGTAACCGACCATTAATGGGAGGAAGCTGAAGTTTAGGGAGGAAGAGATTGCCTTTAAACTCCTGATCTCTGCTTCCAGCCTGAATTTCACGTCCTCAA
>QMVU01000019.1 GCA_003661265.1 Thermoproteota archaeon
AGATAATTGGAGTCTATAGGGACCTGGTAGGTCTATGATCGCTTTAGGTATAGAAAGTACTGCCCACACGTTTGGAGTAGGCATAGCAGACGACGCAGGAAGAATTCTTGCTAATGTTAACGAGGTATTCCGGACAGAGAAGGGTGGTATGAAACCCCTTGAAGTTACAGAACATCATTATAGGGTAGCGAGAGAGGTCTTACTGCGGGCTGTTGAAGAGGGAGGAGTGGGCTTTAAGGACATAGACTTAGTAGGTTTTTCAAGGGGACCAGGGCTAGGCTCAACCTTGCTTGTGGGGGCAATCGCTGCTAGAACTCTAGCCAAGAAGCTTGATATACCTTTGGTTGGAGTGAATCATGCGATAGCTCATATTGAAATAGGAAGGCTTGTAGCCAGGGCCCAGGATCCTCTAATCGTATTTGTATCGGGTGGAAACACGCAGATTATGGTTAATTCAGGAAGAGCTTTCAGAATAATTGGAGAGACATTAGATATAGGTTTAGGAAATGCTCTTGACAAATTAGGGAGAAGATTGGGTCTCCCCTTCCCATCTGGACGGATCATGGACGATATAAAAGGTGAATGGATCCCCCTACCATACACCGTAAAGGGCATGGATCTTGCTTTCAGCGGAATTGTAACGGAGGCGATAAGGAGATATGAGAGCGGAACAAAAGTTGAGGATGTTGTGTGGAGTTTTTTAGAAGTTACCTTCGCAATGCTTGTAGAAGCAAGTGAAAGAGCTCTGGCTTATACTAAGAAGAAGGAACTTCTGCTCGTGGGTGGTGTTGCTGCATCTCCGAGACTTAGAGAGAAGATGGAAATTATGTGTGAGGACAGGGGTGTGGAGCTGAAGGTAACTCCACCCGAATACTCTAGAGACAATGGTGCCATGATAGCTTACACTTCAATCCTATGCTATAGAATTCACGGGCCTCTTAAGTTTGAGGAGAGCGGTATAAAACCGAGATGGAGGGCAGATGACGTAGATTGGCCTCTTCTTCCACTCCCCTCATTGGATGATGCTTAAAAGAATATTACGTATCTAACTAAAATGAGCCATGGGAGTTCAAGATCAGCGAACTTGGAGGGAATATAATTGAAGATATGCATCTCTGGCTTTACCGGGAGTGGTAAGAGTACTCTTGGAAGGAAGCTTGCTAAATACTATAACATTCCCTACTATTCTGGAGGGGACGCTCTGAAAAGGATCATCTCAGGCAATGAAAAGGTAGGAGACGTTGGCTGGTGGGAGCGAGATGTTGGAGCAATAGCAATGAAGATGAGGAAGGAAGATCCTTCCTTCGATAGGAAAGTAGATGAGGAGCTTATCAGAATAGCTGAGAGAGAAAGAGACGTCGTCCTTGACTCGTGGACTATGCCATATCTATTGAAAGCTGAGGACAAGGTGGCTATCTTCCTAAAGGCGGATATTGAGGAGCGGGCTAAAAGAGTTATGAGAAGAGATGGTATTTCGTTTGAGGAAGCTGTTAAGAGGATAAAGTTGAAGGATAGCGAATCTATAGAAATATATGAAGCTATATACGGTTTCAAGCTTGGCGAGGATTTATCTCCATTTCACTTAGTGCTAGATAACACGAGGCTTGAGGCTAAACAGACTTTTGATATAGTCCTCTCATTTATAGAGGCTTGGTTCCAGAGGAAATTTCGTAAATAGAGAGAGCATAGTTTAAGGCATTCTAATCAACACAAGACCTTGGGTGGGGATATGAGGCTAACTCGAAGCCAAATTGCTAGGTTTATAGATCATACGAAGTTAAGTCCCCAAGCAACTCCAGAGGACATTAAAAAGCTGGTCGACGAGGCAAAGAAGTATGGTTTTTATTCAGTTTGTGTTAGCCCGTTTTACGTTCCCTTGGCCAAGCGCTTGCTTGAGAACACTCAGATAAAGGTATGTGCAACGGTCGGTTTTCCCTTAGGATCAACTTATAGCGAGGTTAAGGCTTTTGAAGCAGAAATAGCTGCTACAGAGGGAGCTGACGAGGTTGACATGGTCATAAACATTGGAGCTCTGAAAGCTGGAGATTATAAGGTTGTCAGAGATGATGTTAGAGCTGTAGTTGATGCATTTAGATCTGTTAGACCTGAAGGCATTGTTAAGGTAATTTTAGAGACTGGTCTTCTAACAAAAGAGGAGATTGTGATTGGCTGTAAGTTAGTGGAAGAAGCTGGCGCTGATTTCGTCAAGACTTGCACTGGCTTCGGTCCTAGAGGAGCTACAGTTGAGGACATCAGGATAATGAAGGAAGCGATTGGTGGTAGGCTAGGTATAAAGGCTGCTGGAGGAATAAGAACATATGAGCAGGCTATTGCAATGATAGAGGCAGGAGCTACTCGTATTGGAACTAGTTCTGGTGTAAGTATAGTGTTAGGGGCTCCTGAAGGATAAGAGCAGACATAGTGCCTGAGCCATCTTTATTACCCCCCTATGAAAGGTATGATTGAAGAGACACGGAAGGGTAGGTAACATGGACATAGACGAGGAAGTGCAAGAGATTAAAGAGAGATATGGTATAGTGGGAAGAGATTCGGAGATAAGGAAGATACTCATGGCTATTAAAGCTGGAAAACACGTCCTTTTGGAAGGGTCCGTTGGGATAGGCAAAACGCTCCTCGCAAGATCGATCGCAGAATACTTGAATAGAGGCTTTATCCGCGTAGATGGAGATGAGAGGCTTACAGAAAGTAAGCTTATTGGTTACTGGGATCCTCCGATGGTAATAAACAAGGGATATGTGAAGGAGGCTTTCATCGAGGGTCCTCTGACAAAAGCTGCCCTATCTGGAAGCGTTTTATTCATCAATGAATTAAACAGGCTCTCTGAATCAGCTCAAAATGCTCTTCTTCCGGTCATGGACGAAGGGATCATCTCAATCCCCCACTTCGGCACCCTTAAGGCCAAGAAGGAGTTCATCATAATAGCTACCCAAAATCCAGAAGAAAGCATTGGAGTTACTCGACTCTCAGAGGCTCTCAAGGATAGATTTGTCCTAGTAAAGCTGGATTATCAGTCAGAAGAGGAGGAAAAGGAGATAGTTAGACAGAAAGCTGGTGTAGAGAAAGAGGAGATAGTCTCCTATAGCGTTAAGATAGTGAGGGAGACCAGAGAGGATCCTAATATCAGAAGAGGAGCTTCCGTGAGAGCAGCAATAGACATGGCCTTACTGGCAAAGGCGTATGGGAGAGATTTATCCTTCGAGGATTGGCTGGAAATAGCGCTCATGATCCTCCCTGAGAGAATAGACATTAGAGAGGACCTAAAATCTAAGAAAGAGGAGATTATCAAAAGAATTGTAGAGAAAGTTCTTGGCGAGGAAGTCGTAAAGGAAAATTTCCTATTCCTGAGGGGCCAAGGGCCCCGATGACATTTAACGGAGAGAGCCTTTCCAGAGAGGAATATGAGCTTTTAAACGAGCTTGAGGCCTTGGAGTATGATGATATCTTTCAATTATCCTTAAATGCCATTCTAAAAGGAGATTTAGATCTTCTGATGCTTATAGCTAAATTTAACTGGATAGTTGTCTCTAGAGCACTCTCTCAAACTCCTATTGAAAGCATAGCTCCACAACTGGAATTAGATCCTGTAAAGGCTGTGATATTGTACCGCTCTACAAGGTGGGGCATAAATGAACCCATGAGGAAAGTTTTCAGAAGAGTGGTTGCAAAAGCTGTCATGAGAGGAGGAAAGAGGATAGTCTCCCATGTCCGCGGGAAGTCAATTAAGGTAAGGAAGCGTTATGAACCTGGAGATGACTTTGATGTAGAGGAAACTATAGAGAGACTTCTCGAGAGTGTGTGTCCTCCAAGACTAGTTACTTATGATCATATCGTAGGAATAGGGAGGATGGAAAGAAAAACGAAGGCTATTATAATCCTAGACACGAGCGGTTCTATGAGCGGTGAAAAGATAGCTCATGCTGCTATATCTGCATCGGTAGCAGCACACCTCCTTCGAGGAGGAGAGCTCTGTCTTATCATGTTTAACAGCGATGCGTATGCCCACAGAGCCTCTAGCCCAGTCGAGGTGACTAAACTCATTGAAGAGGTCTTAGACGTCGTCCCTATAGGCTATACCAACATAAGGAGAGCTTTGGAGCTGGCAAAGAGAGAAGGTGAGAGGATAAGAGGAGAATACGTTTATCTACTTATAACAGACGGAAATTACAATGTTGGAGGAGATCCTAGGGAGATAGCTGCTAGCATGAGAAGACTGAACGTTATATTTGCTCCTGGATCCTTAGGAAGCTCTAGAGGGCGTAAAATTTGTGAAGACCTTGCTAGATTAGGAAATGGAAGATTTGTCCAGCTCAGGAGCTACTCTGAAATTCCATACATTGTACCAGAGCTTCTTCGGACTAAGTAAAGGAATAAAAATAGGAAAGACCTTCTAAAAGAAATTGGCGGGGGTAGCCAAGCTAGGTCCAAGGCGCCAGCCTTAGGAGCTGGTGGGCGTAGGCCCGCGCGGGTTCAAATCCCGCCCCCCGCATTACAGATTTACCATATCCTGTTGGTCTAATCGATCTAAAAATTGACATTTGTGTTTTTAATTTCCCTAGGTCGCCCTTTCCTCAAGTACCTTGAGCATCCGTATACTAAGGTTCACTTATCTCCAACTGCTGTGCTTAATGGTGCTAGTGTTAGTACCCACCTTAGCCTTACAAACTAAAGGTCAAAACATAGCAGAAAAGCCAGAATATTGGATTGATCTTTTTTTAAACTACGAATTAGCAATTCTAGAGGTAAATCAGTCTGTACTGCTTAATTTGCCAAGTGAAGTTAGGGACATCCGTTTTAAGGTCTATCCAAATGCCTTCCGTCCCCAGGGATGGATAAATATAGGAAGCGTTAGCGTCGAAGGTATCCCTGTCGAAAACTTCAGGTTCACTGAAGTAGATAATACAACGCTGGTGATCCCTCTTCCAGAAAATCTTCCCAATAAGGAGAGGATCAGAGTCAACCTAAGCTATTCTGTCAAGGTTCCCGAGATAGAGGACAGGTTTGGACGCTACGACAACATAATGGCTCTGGGAAACTGGTTTCCTATCCTTGCAGTTTTTGAGGGCGGAAGATGGGTAACTCATCCATATGCCTTTATCGGGGAGTCTTTTTACAGTCAATGTGCCAATTTTACTGTTACAATAAGAACTAAGGCTAACTTAGTCATAGCAGCTACTGGATTCCTCGTCAAACAACAGAAAATCGGGGAGATAACCTTTCAGACTTGGAAAGCTAGCAATGTAAGGGATTTCGCGATAACCATCAGCCCTGATTATAAGGTCTATGAAACTAAGTGGGAAAATGTTACAGTATACTCCTATTATGTCCCAGAGCATGAGGTGTTTGGGGTTTTTGCTGCGGAGATAGCATCAAGATGTTTGGAGATATTTAGCAAAAAATTCGGGAGATACCCCTACCCAGAATTTAGAGTAGTTGAGGTTCACAGCTGGTTTGGTGGGATGGAATATCCGACTATTATATTCATATCGTCTGACCTATACTCCGGTGAAGTGGAGGACTCCTATGCTTGGAGCCTTCTCCAACTAGTTATAGCTCATGAAGTCGCTCATCAGTGGTGGTATGGCGTTATTGGTAATGACCAGTATGAGAATCCATGGCTCGATGAAGCCCTGACAGAATACTCGGGGATGCTCTACTTTAAGTTCGTTTACGGCGACAGAGAATTTCAGAGGATGTTCAACGAATACGTTGCCAATGATTATTACAAGTACGTTGCAGAGAAAGGAGATTATCCTATAGCCACCTCTGTAGCCAATTTTACAAATCCAGAAGCATATAACGCCATAGTCTACAGCAAAGGTGCCATGGTTTTTCGTCTACTCAACTACTTGATGGGAGACGAGGCTTTCTTTAGAGGACTCAGGCTCTACTATGAGCAAAATAGATTTGGCATAACCAAGCCCAAGGATCTCATAGACGCTTTCGAAGCAAGTTCCGGGCAGCAGCTTGACTGGTTCTTTAACAGATGGGTTTTTAACAGTGGAACGCCTTCCTATGAGATTATAGATGTTATAACGAGTAAATCTGGAAGAAACTATGCTGTAAAAGTTATTTTGAAGCAAGAGGTCTCGAGAGGAGAGCCTTTTTGTCTTCCTGTAGTTCTAAAATTTGTGTGTAAAGACGGCCTAAACGTCTCATTTTGTGAGCTGATAAACAGTACAATATCCGAACTAGAATTCTATCTCCCTTGTGAACCTATTCAAGTACTTGTGGATCCAGAGGATGTGATTCCAGGGAAAGATCAAGGGTGGATTAAACCTAAGAGTCCAAGAAGAGGTAGACTTTTTGTACTTTCTTACGATTTCATGGCGTTCTTCCTTTTTTTAATTCCCATAACAGCCTTTTTTATTTATAAAAAGTGTCTGAGGGGAAAAGAAAGAGATAGTTGCTAGATCATCTTTGAAAGATCTCTTGACCTTAAGGAAAATCTCTTGCTCCTCTTGCAAAAAATACTAACTACTAGATTGTAACTTTTTTGGAAGGAATAAGAAATGCGGCCGCCGGGATTTGAACCCGGGTCTGGGGCTCGGGAGGCCCCCATCCTATCCAGGCTGGACTACGGCCGCTCAGAGATTACACACCAGCTACCACTTAATAAAAATTGGCAATGAAGGTGAGAGGTGGCGGGCCCGAGGGGCTTCGAACCCCTGACCTGCCGGTAGCTCCCTTCTTAGGCGGTTAAGAGCCGGCCGCTCTACCATGCTGAGCTACGGGCCCAAGAGATTCTTACCGAATAGATTAATAAATTCTACCTTACATTCCAACCTTCAGACTGTTCCATTAAGCGGGAAGGCTCTCCTATAAAGAATGAACTCATTAACCTTTTGCTAGTCCTATGGCTTTTATTACTGCCTCCCTTGCATCTTCTAGAGCGTCTATTCCTGCTTGACTCAAGATCTCCCTTCCCTCCTTAGCACGGTTTCCGGAAAGTCTTATTACAAGTCTTGGTCTTTCCTCCATCTCCTCGATCGCTTGAACTATGCCTTTTGCAACCTCCACACCGCTGGTTATCCCGCACAATGCATTTACCAGAACTACTTTTACCTTAGGGTTGGAGGTTATTATTTCAAGAGCCCTCTTTATTCTCTCTGCCGAGGCTCCTCCCCCTACATCACAGAAGTTAGCTGGTTTTCCTCCCATAATGTGTACTAAATCCATTGTTGCCATCGCTAATCCTGCTCCGTTTGCCATTGTCCCAATGTTCCCATCTAGCTCTACATAAGCTACTCCGTATTCCCTTGCTTTTTTCTCAGACTCCTTCAATGAATAAATTCTTTTAGAAAGATCTGGATGTCTATACAAGGAGTTATCGTCGATCTCCATTCTTACATCGAGAGCAAGTAGCCGTCCATCTTTCGTGATAGCAAGGGGGTTAATCTCCAGCATGATGGCATCCATTTCATAAAAAAGCTTCCAAAGCCTTAGAATGACTCCCGTTAATTCCCTATGTAATTTAGGATTGTCTGGAATGGCGTTCTTTGCTAGCATCCTCGCTTGAAATGGCATGAGACCCAGTAGCGGGTCTATTGTTATCCTGAGGAGAGATTCTGGGTGCTTAGCAACCATCTCTTCCACATCCATCCCTCCATACTTAGAGGAAAGGAAGGTAACTGAGCGCTTTGACCTGTCAACTATGGCTCCTACGTATAATTCGCTCTCTGTCTCAATGAATTCCTCAGCGAGGAGATATTCTGGCTTGTACCCGTAAAAGGTCTTACTTAAGAGCTTTTTAACTTGATCTTCTGCTTCCTTCGGGGAATGCACGGGCACTATTCCACCTGCCTTTCCCCTTTGACCCCTCGGAATTTGTACCTTTAGTACGGCTCTCCCACCAGTTTGAGCGAAAATTTTCGAGGCTTCCTCTGGTTCTTTAATAACTATGCTCCTAGGTACAGCTATCCCATATTTGGATAGCAACTCCTTACACTCTGCTTCTAACAATCGCATAAGTTCTCCACTCCTTAGTTGTGGATTAAACTATAAAGTTGAGGGAGGTTGTTTAATCAAGCATTAGGCCTGTTTTTCTGAGGGATAATCATCTTGCCCATTCTGCGGCAAAGGACCTTTTTTTAAAAATTTTAATTTTAGGTAGGTAAGTTCAAAGGATCAAAAATGACCATATTGATCAGAAAAGATATGAGGGTGATAGTTCAAGGAATTACTGGCACTCAAGGGAGAGAACATAGTAAGCTAATGCTAGATTATGGTACCAACATCATTGCTGGAGTAACTCCGGGGAAAGAGGGACAAAAAGTACATGGAGTTCCCGTATTCGATAGTGTAATGAACGTTATCAGGAATCTTGGAGAGGTTGATGCGTCTGTCCTATTTGTTCCGGCACCATTTGCATATGATGCAATAATAGAAGCCATTAATTATGGAATCAGGTTGTTGGTGGTCATCACAGAGGGAATTCCTGTTCATGATGCAATGAAAGCGGTGTCCTATGCTAAGCTCAGAGGATGTACCATAGTTGGACCAAACACCCCTGGAGTGATATCTCCGAAAGAGAGAGTTAAATTAGGTATAATGCCTGCAGATGCTTTTTCTGAAGGAAAAATAGCTTTAATCTCGAGAAGTGGCACGCTCACGTACGAAATATCGATGGCCCTAAAGAAAGAGGGCTTTGGAACCTCTATTACTGTAGGAATTGGGGGAGATCCAATCACCGGCTTAGATTTTGTTGATGTTCTTAATATGCTAAGAGACGATGAGGATACGGAGGCCATAGTTTTAGTTGGCGAAATAGGTGGAGATGCAGAGGAAAGAGCTGCAAGATACATATGTGAGACGAAATATCCTAAACCAGTTGTTGCTTTCGTAGCTGGTAGAACAGCCCCTCCAGGAAAGAGAATGGGACATGCGGGGGCTATAATTTCAGGAAATGTTGGAAGGATAGAGACAAAGGAGAAGGCCTTTGAAGAGGCAGGAGTGCCGGTCGCAAAAGTTCCTTGGGAGGTTCCGTCTTTAATCAAGAACTCTCTTTGCCGATGACTTTTTCGGTTGGTCTTTTTTCTTGAACTTCTCTAAGAGCCTTTTTCCCCTCTTCTGTTATGGAGAAGAATCTGTAGCCGCCATGCGTAAACGATTTAATATATCCCTTGCCCTCCAGGTCCTTTGTAATCTCAATTATCTTACTGAATTCGATACCTATAACCTTGAAGAGCTTCCTTAAATGAATAGTTCCCGCTCTGTCTATAACTTTCAAGACCCTAAGTTGTATTTGTTCCATATTCCTTCACATGAGTGAATCCCAAGCTTAATAAAAAGATGAATGGCCAGTAAAGTATAATTCACTGGACGAGTTAGTTGATCATAGAAACGTCAAGTTTATGTAACATTTATGGTAATACCCACGGTCAGATTAAAATGCCAATAGAAGATCCTTTGAAGAGAAGAATCGCTGCAGAAGCATTGCTATTCTTTAAGATTTGTAGGAAGTGTGGGGCTAGAAACCCGCTATCTGCTACCAGATGCAGAAGATGTAGAAGCGAAAATCTAAGGTTGAAAAGGAGAAAGCCAGCTAAGAGAGCATAAGAGAAATAAAGGTTAAATTGAGGAATACTCCTATTTTCTGGGCCCGTAGCTCAGGAGGATTAGAGCGTCGGCCTGCGGAGCCGGAGGT
This sequence comes from Thermoproteota archaeon, assembly GCA_003661265.1. GTDB lineage: Archaea > Korarchaeota > Korarchaeia > Korarchaeales > Korarchaeaceae > QMVU01. The sequence continues at coordinate 9,665 of QMVU01000019.1, forward strand.
CGCGGGTTCGAGTCCCGCCGGGCCCGCCATGATCTTTTTCTTAGATAAGAAATCGTAATTAAAAGGAGAGAAAATAGCCCCGCCCGGATTCGAACCGGGGTCGCCGGGTCCAAAGCCCGGCGTGCTTGGCCACTACACCACGGGGCTAATATG
>QMVU01000020.1 GCA_003661265.1 Thermoproteota archaeon
TTTCAGGGAAATAAGGTGAGATGGATTTCCTTCGACTAGTTCAAGCCCTTTAGGAACGAAATCGCTTACCAAAACCAGGTTCAGGGGAGGACCCTCGTTAACTACCTCAACCTTGATCTCTACGGCGTCTCCCTCGACGACGAGCCCCTTGCTTATTTCCCTATTAAAGGAGAGGGAGGGTCTCTCCACCATGAAACGGGATGCGAAGAGGACGAAGAGGATTGGGTAGAGCGAGGCTAGGAGCCACCATTTCATGGTAGCTACTGCCAGGATGACTGAGATGAAAGCAGAGGCTGAGAGAACGAGGGCTATCCTGCTGAATACGAGCTCTGGTTCAGGCGAACTTTGGTACTTCAACCGTTTCCAGCAGCCTCCCAACTATCGATTCCTGCGTGACGTTCGTGTACCAGAACTCCCTCCTGAGAATCAGCCTATGGGCAAGAGCGGGTATGGCTACCCTCTTAACGTCATCCGGGATGACGTAATCCCTCCCCCTTATTGCAGCCAGAGCCCTAGAGAGCTTCAGAAGTGCCAGAGATCCCCTTGGGGATGAGCCTACCTCGGTCTCGCTTGCCTCCCTAGTTGCCCTTACCAAGTCGACTATGTACTCCAGGACGCTGTCCTCAACGTAAACCTCTTCAACGGCTTTCTGCATCTCTATAACCTCATCTGCGCTGACAACAGGTTCTAGGTGGAATTCATCGCTCTTCCTGGCAATCCTCCTCTTGAGTATTTCCACCTCCTCCTCCCTCTCGGGGTACCCAACCCTAAGCCTTATCAGAAACCTGTCAAGCTGGGCAGCTGGAAGGGGATAGGTTCCCTCGTACTCTATTGGGTTCTGCGTAGCTATCACTATGAAGGGCTCCTCCAGCTTGTGGGTCTCCCCCTCTATTGTCACCTGCCTCTCCTGCATTGCTTCCAGAAGTGCGGACTGAGTCTTAGGCGGTGCCCTGTTTATCTCGTCCCCGAGAATTATGTTCGCGAATATCGGGCCCTTCCTCAGGTAGAACTCCCCGGTCTTCTGGTTGAAGACGTACGTCCCTATTATGTCTGCTGGAAGGAGATCTGGTGTGAACTGAATTCTGGAGAACTTACACGCCATCACGCTTGCCAGGCACCTGGCCATCATGGTCTTCGCCAGTCCAGGAACGTCCTCTATCAAGACGTGCCCTCTTGCTAGGACGCTTGCTAGGAGAAGTTCTAGCACGTCCTCCTTACCAACTATAACGGAGGAGATCTCATCGAGCATCTTCCTCGCGTTCTCGCTAACTTCTTCTATCCTCATCTTAATCTCCTCTCATCACATCGATCTGTCTGAGGGCCTCCTCAAGGAGGTTCAAGTACTCCTCCCCTTCCAACTCCTCCCCTTCAATCAAGCTTAAGAGAGGACTTTCCGGAAGGAAATCCTCTGGATTCCTTCTTATCTCATTTTTCGTGGCCCCAGCCAAGTTTCCTGCCAGAATTTCAAGAACTTCATCGACGACCATCTCCCTAGCGAAACTGTAGCCCATTGAGGCCCTTTTAATCAGGTTTGATGTCCTTCTAAGCCTCCACTCGTGAAATTCGCTTGGGAAACTGTAAAACTCCTTCGGATCCGGGAGGGGAGAGACTTCTTTGTTCACCCTCATCATGAGCATTAAAACCAGGGAGGCGGAAAGCAGGACCATGGACGCCCATCTAACGAGGAAGGATTTTACCAGAGTTGAGGAAATGGTTAGGGAGAGGAAATAGAAGAGCTTCGCAAAATCAGCTCTCTTCACCTTTATCAACCTCCACAAGCCTCATGTAGTGGCCAATTGCTTCGGATACATCGCTCCTATCCACTTCCTTGTGGCTGTACTTGGCTATTTCGAACAGAGAAGCCAGCGAAGAAAGGCTCCTTGCCCCCTCCTCGGTTAAGCTTGGGACTACCTTGGCCTCGTGCTCCCTGTGGGTCCAAGAATCCCTGTAAGGCAGGCCCTTCCTGGTTAAGAATACAACAGCGTTCCTGTATGCCCTAATTATGATTTCCCTCGGATTTCCCGAGAGCTCAACGAACTCAAGCATCTCAGCTGGCTCAACCCTTTTAGGGGATGTCACCTCAACCAACTTCTCCGAGCTCAGGTATACGGCTATCAGGACGAAAACAGCCAGTATGGGAAGGGATGTGAGGATCGCCTCCCAACCTGCAGAGGGAACTTGGGCTGTTGAGCTTTCATTTAGCTCAGGAACGGGAGATCCCGGGATCTGCCTTGCGGGAGGAACCATGATCACCGATGTGTTATTTGTAACGTTGTTGAAGGCCTTTGGCGGCCTCTTTATGAAGTAGTAGGAGAGGAGGAGCAGAAATAACCAACAAAAAACGTTGAACCATGTCCTCTTCTTCCCTCCCTCCCCTGCGAACAGGTAGCGGAGGTTCTTCCTCTGCCTCCCAAGAGCATAGAGCAGGAGGAGGAAGGAGCCTATGAAAAGGACCGCTACAGGGGTTCTGTAGGCAGGATTTCCCGCAAATCTCCCGGATTCTGAGGTTAAAGTCTCGGGTAGGGTGACGGTTAGCCTTGTCAGCGTAGTAGTTAGCAGTATTATGGCAGCGAGGAAAAGAGCTGTGAGCTTAAGTGATTCTGCCCTCATTCAAGTCGAATCTCATGAACACGTATTTAAATTACTCCAAGAGGGGTATGGTTGATGTCCCTGAGAAAATTGGCCCTGTTTCTCCTGCCGTTACTGATGGTATCCTCTTACCACATCGCATCGTTGGGTTGTAGTTCAGGGGATCGAACTGGAACCCTGGCATGTTTACAGCCTCAGGTCATCATAAAGGTGTTCTACGACATCCAAATACTTTCTGAGGAGGAGGCTATAGCCGTAGTTACCTTCAAGGCTGATGATCAGATCTCCTGGTTCGTTATATCTTCCGAGTACGCGCAGCGAAGAGCTCAACTTATCTCGGAATTTGAGAAGCTCATATCAGATTCTTTAGGTGTGGACGTGCACGCAGTTAGAAGAAGAGGGATGAAGATAGATGTTGAAAACTGGAAGATATGGTTTACTGGAGAGGTAAATCTCTCAAACTCCTTCCTAATATCGAAGAAGGGGAGGGAAATGCGGATCTGCATAAAGGATCCTATCTACGAGGAGGGGAACGGGTGGATAGACCAGATAAACGTGACGGTTTCTGAAGGGATGAGGATCGTATCCTCTTCTCCTGGCGAAAACATAGTTGAGAGCAGCGAGAGGGGAGTTTTATGGGTTATCCCTTCCCTAGAAAGCGCTTCTCCATCTTACTGCCTGAACTTGATGTTGAAGGGGCTCGCTATTCCGAGCTGGGTTCTGGTCATCCTATCCTTCGTAGGACTGGTGTCCATTTACCTCCTCATATCCAGAAGGAGGACCGGAGTGAAAGCTCCTGACGTTCAGCAGGAGGGCGAAGTTCAAGCGTCGGTTTGATGATTCGCGGAACCCGAAGATCATTTGCTTGGGAAGACCATGCGGTCCTCTTACTGGAAGATCTCGCAGCCTCATTAATTGCCTTGCTCCGTCCCTCTGCAGGGGCTGAAACGGCAAGCAGGACCCTTACCTTCGAGAAATCAATTTACGCCAAGCGGAGTGGATCTGAAGGCTGTATCTTTGCATGGGAAAATTTGAGGAGGACAAAAGGCCGAGGATATATCATTTCGTATTCCTGGTCTTCCCTAAGATAGGGGAGTGGGCGAAGGTATCCGGTTTCATAATACCTCGCCTAAATAACGTGAAGGTTAAAGCTTGTCTACAGGGATCCGGACGAGAGGAGGTTGTCAGATAACCTCCTGGAGAAGGGAAGTTCACCGACTTCTTTCATCCGAACAAGGTTGGAAGGTGGAATGTGATAGCCTCTTGGAAGTTCGAGCACAAGGAGCTCAGAACCGAATCGATAGAGTTCAATGTAAGGAGGACAGCCCTCTTTTTGTATTGCCTGCTGGCCTTCCTAATCCTACTGATACTCCTGGCTCTGTACGTCAGCTTTGTTATCTTCATCTGAGCAAGCTAAAAGGGATAGATTCGTGTCTTCGCGATCTTCGCAGCTTCAGCTGACTAAATTCTCGGAAAGTGCATGGATACATTTATCTCTTAAACCGCCAGGCAACAACCTAATGGGAAGCCAAGTTCCAGAGATCAGGATAATAGGTCTTACAGGACTTCCATTGATAAAGAAGGGCGATAACATAGCTGAACTCATAGTTGAGGCTACAAAGAAGTTAAACATCGGGATAGAGGATGGGGATATAGTGATAGTCTGTCAGAAGATAGTTTCTAAGGCGGAAGGAAGGGTATTCAGGCTGGATGAGGTTAAGCCAAGCCCTTTCGCTGAGGAAATTGCTAAGTGGCTTGAAAAAGATCCTAGGTTGGTTGAGATAATACTAAGGGAGGCTAGGGGCATCGTGAGGATGGGGGACCACCACCTGATAACCCAGACGAAGCACGGCTTTGTCTGCGCAAACTCTGCTGTAGATAGATCAAACGTCAACGGAGGGAAGTCCGTCACTACCCTTCCAGTGGATCCGGATGAGTCCGCCAGGAGGATAAGGGGGGAGATAAAGAGGTTGACCGGGAGGGATGTGGCTGTGATAATCTCGGACACCCATGGAAGACCTTTCAGGAAGGGAGCGATAAACGTGGCTGTGGGGGTTGCTGGCATGAAGCCGATAAGGAGGGATGTGGGTAAAGAGGACCTTTTCTCCTACGTGCTCAAGACAACTTACGTTGCTGTTGCCGACGAGCTCGCATCTGCAGCTGAACTGATAATGGGGCAAAGTTCTGAGAGGATACCAGTCGTCATAATTAAGGGTTACAGATTTGAGCCCTCTGAAGAGGGAAGGGCCACCGACATCGTCAGACCGATGGAGAAGGACCTCTTTTACTAACTTGCCCCTATTTGCAGCTATCTGAACTTCCACTTGGGTCCTTCAGGGGTATCCTGAAGCTCTATTCCCATTCTCCTAAGTTCTTCCCTTATCCTGTCTGAGATATCGTAAATCTTCCTTTTCCTCAGCTCTTCCCTCACATCCACGATTATTTGAATGAGTTTATCGATTATGTCTGCCTCCGCTCCTTTCTTAAGCCTATCCTCCTCGAGTATGCCGAGGATCGATCCAAGCTCTCTGTATATCCCGACGACCTTCTCCTTTACCTCCTTGCTTATGGAGTCGTGCTCAGATGCGAACTTGTTCATCTCCTTTGCCATCTCAAACAAAGCTGCTATGGCCTTTGGGGTGTTAAAATCGTCATCCATAGACCTTTCGAACTCCTTCTTTCCCTCTTCAATCTTTTTTAGGAGTTCTTCGTCCTCAGGTCTAATTTCCTCCCTCTCCTTTAGCTCGATCAGGTTCTCCATTGCGGTGTAAAGCCTGTCTAGCCTCTCTTTTGCAAGCTCCAGGTCGTCCCACGAGAAGTCCATTGGCTTCCTGTAATGGGTTGAGGCCAGGTAAAGCCTGACAACTTCTGGCTCGTACTTGCTAAGGACCTCCCTTATCGTTACCACGTTCCCTATAGATTTCGACATCTTCTCGGCCTTCATGTTCATCACACCGACGTGGAGCCAGTACTTCACGTAGGGCTTCTTCCCGGTCAGAGCCTCAGCCTGAGCTATCTCGTTCGTGTGGTGTGGGAATATTAGCTCGGAAGCGCCTCCATGTATGTCGAACTGAGGTCCGAAGTGGGTTATGGCCATAGCAGTGTCCTCTATGTGCCAACCGGGCCTTCCAGGTCCCCAAGGAGATGGCCAGGAGGGCTCACCAGGTTTTGCCGCCTTCCACAGGGCGAAGTCAAGGGGGCTTTTCTTCCTTGGGTCCGGCTCTATCCTGTGCTTCTTCAACTCCTCAAGCTTCATTCCAGAAAGCTTTGTGTAATCCTTGAACTTGGGTACGTAGTAGTAGACGGTCCCGTCATCAACAACGTAAGCGTATCCCTTCCTTATGAGCTCCTTAATGTGCTCTATTATCTCAGGGATGTAGTCGGATGACTTAGGGTAGAGGTTAACGTTCTGCTTTACTTTGAGTGCCTCCATGTCCTCGAAAAACCTCTTTATGTAGAAGTCTACCAGCTCTTTCCAGCTTATTCCCTTCTCCTTTGCTCTCTTTATTATCTTGTCCTCTATGTCCGTAATGTTCTGGATGTAGAAGACGGAGTACTTCCTGTACTTCAGCCACCTCACTATTATGTCGTAATCCACGTAATTCTTAGCGTGGCCCATGTGGGCATCATCATAGGGAGTCTGCCCACAAACATACATGTAGACCCTGTTTCCATGAATGGGTTCAAAGACCTCCTTCTTTCTCGTCAGGGTGTTATAAACGAGGATTTTTGGCCTCCCACTCACTTCCTTCGACACAATAAGGACCACCGAGCCGGCAAGGTCTTAGGAATTAATAAATCATATCATCCTGGCAGGCTACGAGCTGAAGATTACTCCGAAGACCACGAGGAACAGGGCCTCAACCAACACAAGGGTGTGAAAGAGGTAGTCTGGATGCGCTCCTCCTCTCTCCCGTACTCTCTTTTCCCACTCTGCAAGCCATCTTGCCCCAATAAAGGAGTCTATTTCCCTATTTGCTGCCTGCAAAAACATGGCACCCAGTGCTGCGGAGGACAGGATGCACCCTACGAAAATTGCAACATATGGAAGGAAGAAGGCAAAGGTAAGGGCAGCTAGGAACTCATAAAATAATATTCGGAGGATTCCAAAGAATGTTTGTCTTAAACTCATCGATCATAATTCCCAGATCAGAAAAATAAGTTTTCACAGATACCCAAGAAATGAATCCGAATTCATCTGTGAAAACAACAGCTTTCGTAAAAGCCTAGAGCTCTCGATAGTCAACCAAACTGAAACTCCACCTAGCTCCCATAATTTGTTGATTTAGCGATATGGAGGGACAGGCCCCCTAAGATACCCTGAGATCTTCTTGAAGCAGGCACAACCTTAGAGTTAAAACAGAATCTTACGCTAGATCCATAAAGTCCAGTGGCTTAGGAGTTAAAAAGCTTTCCTTATTTCTCCCTCCTAGTGGAATTCGTTTATTCAAATGAGCTCTATTCCATGCCCTTTAGGAATTCATTCACCCTTGAAACCGCTTCAGCGGTGCGCTTTAGGCACTCAATAGCGCATTCATAGCTCGGAAAAGATCTTAATCCGCACTCTGGACCGGCAAATTTAACCCTATCAAATCCAAATAGGTCTATAGCTTTCATAAGTCGCTTAAAGAGGAGGTCTACATCTTCAAGAAATCGAATTGGATCTATCTTGGACTTTTGAATGTCCTTCCAGATTTCTCCCATCTCCTCCTCTATAGCTCCCTTTTTGGATCTCATCAAGTGCCTTCTAATGAGGGCATCAAAGTCCGTACGGGCTATGCTAACCTTCAAAAACATATCCTTCTCCTCAAGCATCGATCTAACAGATGGAGAGCTGTAAATCGGGTCATCCACGTGAGATTCTACGATGTCAAGGGATGTTAACTCCCAGAAGATCTTGTTTGAGGTGCTATGGAGGTGGATGCACGTCTTAGCTCCCTTGGACTTGCATGCTGAAAGCACCCTTTCCCAGGCGTTCAGGAGGGCCTCCCTTGTCCTGGATCCGTAGTCCAGCAGGGGATCATCCACAAGGCCCAGAACAGGTTCGTCCATCGAAACAATTTCTACAAAAATTTTCTCGCTCCTAAAAACGTTCTCTTCAGCTATTTTGGCGAGGGCATGTCCTAGCTGCTCTATAAGCCATGTACGATCGACTTCAGGAGAGAAGACCGAAGAAAGGGTGTAGGGACCTGTGATGCATATCTTAAGCCTTATGGGCCCTTTTGCTTCCTCATAAAGCTCGCTTACCCTCCTTTTTATTGCCTCAACTTCGGGGATGATCAGCTTATCGCTCTTAACCCTTATGGGTTCGACTACGACGTATCCCCCCTTGGATTTCCGAACACCAACAAGGGGTTCCAGGAACATGTTCATCATGTCTCTGAATTGAGGAAAGTTTGGAACGTCAATTCCAGCCCTTATCTTCATTAGAAGACCTTTCACCACTTCCTGCTCGAAGTAAAGCCAGGAATCAGAGCCAGGCCTACTTTTTGCCCCCTCCACAAACTTCTCAAAATTGCCTGAGAAGGGCAGGCTCCCGACGTCATAGGATTCCATCAACTGTCCCCCTATAGTTTCTCCGGTTACGAGTTATAATAGGACCTCGGTGCATAAAATCAGGACTTCGCGCGGGTGTTTCCATCTTTTCGCTAAACTGCATTTTCCAAGTATATGCTGTTATAGCCTCATAATGCAGGCTTTAAAGAAATCCCAGAGATAGACTCATCTTTTTAGGGCGTAAGTCTCTGATCTTGACTTGATCATCTCAGTTACCCTCAACAACCGCTCTCATGCAAATTTATTTAAGAAGAGATCCAGAGATCTCCATGAGGCGATAGCCGGGATGACAGACACCTTTGCTCTGATAAGGGAGGGAGTATTCATCTGCTTTGGGATCTTCCTCCTGTTCTGTTCCTTCAGCTTGCTAAATAAGCTTTCTAGGAGGGAAATATCTGCTGCAAGGATATTCTTAGAGGATGTACTGTTTTCGCGGATCATACTAGCTATGCTGTGCTTCTTGGTGCTGAGCCTCGTAGGATCTGGTCTTGTAGGAATTTACCTCATATCGGAAATGGAAGTCTTTAGAGTTGCTGGCGGGATCTTCCTCATGGGAGGCATCGTATTCCTTTCCCTAGCCCTCTATGAGTTCAACCGCATCCTAGGGGGTTGAGGATTGAGCGCCCTACAGGCATATCTGGTTTTCATGACCGCCTTGGGCGGCTTAGCTGGGATTGTAGCCCTTTACTTCATGCTTAGGCTTTACATGTTGCTCCACTCCCATGGAAAATACACAACAGCAAGGATATTCCTCAGGAAGGGGGAAACCATTGGCATGTTGATCTTGATGACGGTGAGCTTCATCTTCTTCGCATTTGGTAGGATTTTAAGCTTCCTTTGGCTATTAGGATGCATGAGCGAGCATCTAATGCTTTTGTTAAGGCCTGTGCTCGACGTATCTGCTGCTGTTATATTATCTTATGCGATAACCTCCTTCTACAAGGAGGTTCAGTAGGCTTCAGTGGACAAATTTACAGCTGAGCTCTTCTACTGAACCCTGCCTTACCTTCAAATTGGTTTCCGTAGCTATTTAACTCACGTCCACGTCACTTCACGCTAGGGCTCGTAAGTTTTCACACAACCTTTCGCCGCACCACTCCATATTTTGAATCCTCGGGACAGCTGTAGAGCCTCCCTTTACAGACGGAAAGTAAATAACTTTTAGGTCGCTCGGGCTCTCGCTCTGGGGTAATCCGATGGGTTGGAGGATAGGTTTCTGCTAGGGGCCTCGGATCCTTGACTTGGAAAGCGCGGCCAGAACCCTATCAAGGCTGGGATGTGACGCTTTGGAGATATGGACGTATCACCGCAGATGGCTTCATATCTGGAGGGCAAAAAGGATCCATCTGAAGTGACCAGGCTGATGGAGAGGCACAACTTGAGCTACTCGGTTCATGCGCCGCACTACGACCTCAACATAGCTGGGTTAAACGAGGGATAGGGCTTGAGTCCTTAAGGCAAA
>QMVU01000021.1 GCA_003661265.1 Thermoproteota archaeon
TCGATCTTCCCTAAGATAAGCTTATATCCTTCAATGAGTTCTATCTCCCCCAATGAGTCCACTACTTCCTGTAGTCCTCTCTCCAGGAACCTGTTGAACGATTCTATCTGTGGATCTACTAGAGAATGTTCCCTAAAGTAAGCCTTTATGATAGGATAAAAATCGACATCCGATTTCCTATAATTCTCATTATCTAGGGCCAGTTTCTAACCCTCCACCTCGCTATCCAAAAATTCTTCTTTATCTCCTTTAATTGCCCGGGGGACTACTAGAGGAACACCCTCGACTACACGATAGTAGGGAACGATGGAGTCGGGCCTCTCAATTCTAATTAGATCGCCTGGCTTCGCTCCAATCTGTCGGATTACTGGATCCCTTATCGAGATCTTAGGGAAGTACTTTAAGGGCCCATATTTCCTGATAACCTCCTCCTTTTCCCTTTCAGATACGATAACATGTTTAGGCACAAGAACGTGCTTCATTAAATCGAAACCCTTCTCTTCTTTCTTACTCATCTAAATACCCACCCCAGAGATCGAAATTCCAAGGAAATATAGGCCTTATCATAATTAGCCCGAAAGCCATCATACCCCCCGGGGGCGCGAGGTTAGTTGGAGTATGCTGGGATGGATTTAAAAGTTTTAACGTCAACTTCGAGGTACTTGAGTAGGATGGGAAAGATAATAGAAATTCGTTGGCATGGAAGAGGAGGACAGGGAGCAGTTCTTGCCTCAAGAATACTGGCAAAAGCTTGTTTTTTGGAGGGGAAATGGACCCAGGCATTTCCCTTTTTCGGAGCCGAGAGGAGGGGGGCCCCTGTAATGGCATTTTCAAGGATATCAGATGAGCCCATTAAGCTCAGGAGCCAGATATACTCCCCAGATGTTCTAGTCTTCCTTGACCCAATGTTTCTTTCGATGCCCTCAGCATTAGAGGGATTTAAAGAGGGAGGAATCCTAGTAGTCAACACGGAGAGAGCCCCTGAAGAAATTAAGATGGAGAAAGCGTCGGTGATAGCCACGGTACCAGCCACTTCCATAGCTGTAGACTTGGGTTTAGCGGTGGCTGGTCTCCCCATACCAAACACGGTGATGGTGGGAGCTACCATAAAGGCTACAAATCTCTCAAGCATAGATAACGTGAAGCAAGCCATTAGGGAGCTTATAAAAGAACCTCTCCGACAGCTTAACGAAAAGGCCGTTGAATTGGGCTTTAAAAGGACGAAGATCAGCTATTCGTAGTATGCATCGTAGAATCTAGTGTACACATCTATGTCCTCCTCTTCAGGATCTACCTCGAGTACCTCATGTAAGCCGCATTCCAGGCAACGTATATCTGCCTTACCCTCCCTCTTGTTTATGTCTATTATGACGGAATTGTGGTGACAGGCAGGACATCGGAACATTTCTGGCTTTATCACGCGCCTAATTACCCTTCTCATACGTCTCCTTCTTCCCATTTACATCCCAAGGCTTGGAGATTTTATCGGTATTAACGATTTCTGTCACAAGCTAGAGAGGTCCGTGAGGGGGCATACCTTAATTACCCCATCACCCTAAGAACTTCTAGGGGCCGCAAGTCAGATGAATGACGAGGAATACATAAATGGACTGGACAAAGCAGTTGATACCCTAATTGAGCTTGCAAACGAGGCAAGATCTAAGGGATTTGACGTTGCCCTCCATGTGGAGAGTGAGAAGGCTAACACGCTTCCAGAGAGAGTTGTAGCCCTCTTTGGATACCCGAAGATCGGAGAAAGAATTTCTTACTGGCTCTCAAAAGGTCTGGGGAAGAGAGAACTTGCGTTTAAGATGGCAGACGAAATCCTGGCAGGAAACCTAGGGCTCGATCTAGGACCAGCTGAGAAGGCAGAATTGGCTATTAGAGTAGGCCTCTCCATCATGACTGGAGCCACGGTTTCGGCTCCAGTCGAGGGGATAAACAAGGTGGTCATAAGGAGGAATCCAGATGATGGATCGCACTACCTCTCTGTCTATTTCAACGGACCAATAAGAACAGCTGGAGGAACGGATGGAGCCCTCGTTGTAGTTCTTGCAGATTATATCAGACAAAAACTCGGACTAGCACCGTACAAACCCGGTCCTAGAGAGATTGGAAGGTATGTCGAGGAAGTATCACTCTATAAGAGAGTCCAGCACCTTCAGTACAATTCAAGATCTGAGGAAGTGAGATACGTAGCCGAGCATTTGCCCGTAGAGATAAACGGTCCCCCAACAGAAAAAATAGAGGTCTCAGCTTATAGAAATCTCAGAACCGTTGAGACAAACAGGCTTAGAGGGGGCGCCATCCTAGTCCTTAACGACTGCATTTTGCAGAAGGCGCCAAAGCTTCTGATGGCTATAAAGAAGCTCAGAGCTAAAGGATACGACATAAAGGGATGGGATTGGCTAGAATGGTTTCAGACAAAATCGGAGGAGGAGACAGAGGGAGAAGGATGCCCCTACATCAAACCCTCATACAAATACTTAAGGGAATCCGTTGCTGGAAGGCCAATTCTCTCGTATCCTCAGAGACCAGGGGGGTTTAGGCTCAGATATGGTAGATCTAGGATAACTGGCTTAGCTTCAATTGGGGTTCACCCGGCTACAATGTACGTTTTAGATGAGTTCTTGGCGATAGGAACTCAGGTAAGGATAGAGAGACCCGGAAAGAGTGCCATAGTCCTCCCCGTTAATTCGATAGAGGGGCCCATTGTCAGGTTGAAGAACGGCTCCGTTATAAGGATAGAATCGGTCGAAATGGCAAAGGAGTACGCTGATGAAGTAGACAGGATACTCTTCTTAGGAGATGTGCTGGTGGCATTTGGGGAATTTCTCCAAAACAACCACCCACTCCTTCCCTCGGCCTGGGTTGAGGAATGGTGGGAGGCCCTTTTGAAGAAGGCAGCTGAGGAGAAAGGCGAGGAATTGTCCTCAGATCTCGTCGAAATTGCTTCTAAGGACTTTGATGAGGCTATTAGGCTTAGTTTACTCTATAACGTACCTTTACATCCCCGATGGACCTACTTCTGGCACGATATAACAATAGATCAGCTTTCTGCGCTCTATGATGCGCTGAGAGCAGGAGACGTAAGGGAGAACATGATTCAAGTTGACCTAAACGAGGAGATCAAGGAAATACTGGAAGCAATAGGGGTTCCTCATGAGGTTGATGGGCAAAAGATAGTGATTAAAGGAGGAGATGCTAAGTCTCTCATAGTTACTTTAGGAGGTCTTGAAGGGGAGGCTAATTGGGGAGAAAAAGCTAAATGGGATGTGCTCTCAGCAATAAATGAGCTCTCTCCTGTGAAAATTATGCCGAAAGCTCCCTTTTACATAGGCATGAGAGTAGGAAGACCCGAGAAGGCGAAGCCGAGAGCTATGAAACCTCCAGTAAACCTGCTGTTTCCAATAGGCACGCAAAAAGGAAGAAGCAGGTCTGCAAGCCAAGCATATAGTGCAGGGATAATAGTAGTAGATATAGCTCTTAGGAGATGTCCCGAGTGCGGAAGGGAAACTCCCATGTACTTCTGCAGAACTTGCGGAAGGAGAACTGAGCAGCTATATTTCTGCCCAAAATGTGGAAGAGAACTTCCTTCCGGAGGAACCTGTCCTGTTCATAGGCTGCCTGCTGTAAAACACAGACAGGGCAACATAAACTTCAGAAATTTAATAGACGAAGTAATTGACACAATTTTTGCTTCAGAATTAGTTGATCTAGGGAAGATAAGATGTGTCATAGGCCTAACAAATGAAGATAAATGTCCAGAGCCGCTTGAGAAGGGGGTGTTGAGGAGCAAGTACGGTCTTTATGTATTCAAGGATGGAACTTGCAGATTTGACGCTACAAACGCTGTTATGACCCACTTTAAACCCTCAGAAATAGGCACTCCCATTGAAAAGCTTAGGGAGCTTGGTTATACCCACGATGTAAACGGTCAGCCATTGGAGAGAGAAGATCAACTCCTGGAACTAAAGATAAACGACATAATTATACCAGAGGAAGCAGCAGAATATCTTTACAGGGTCTCTAAGTTCGTGGACGATGAGCTAGAGCTGTTCTACGGTCTTCCCAGGTTTTACAATCTGAGAGAGCCCAGGGACCTTGTGGGCCATATAGTGTTTACCATATCCCCCCACACCTTCATAGCAAATGTGGCAAGGATAATAGGCTTCACGAAGGCATCTGTGATCTTCGCTCATCCCTTCCTACACGCAGCCAAGAGAAGGAATGCGGATGGGGATGAGGACTCCATAATTCTGGGCTTAGATCTTCTGCTCAACTTCTCAAGACATTATCTTCCAGCAACTCCGGGTGGAAGGGAGGACGCGCCCCTTCTGATCGTTACCAAGATAGACCTGAACTACATAGACGATGAAAGCTATAACATGGAGGTCGTCGAACGTTATCCTCTCGAGTTCTATGAAAGCACTTACAGATACGAGAGTCCCTCAAACCTTGAGGATTTGATCCCAACTGTTGGAAAACTATTCTTTCAGGGAATTCCCTATCCCAAAATTAACTTCACGAACACAACAAGGAGAGCGGATGAGGGACCTCTCATGACGACATACAGGAAATTGGACAAAATGCTAGATAAGTTGGAAAAGCACGTGGAGTTGGAGCTCAAGATAAGAGCTGTGAACCCAGAAGATTCGATAGCTAGAGCAATTACCTCGCACTTCCTTAGGGATGTCTCCGGGAACCTCAGGAAGTTCTCAATGCAGAGTTTTAGATGCTCCACGTGCAATGCTAAGTATAGAAGGCTCCCCTTGTCTGGAAAATGCGAGAAATGCGGAGGAAATTTGGTTCTCACGATGTATCCAAGATCGGCTGTCAAATACATAGAACCAGCCTTGAAGACCCTCGAAGCACACAATTTAATGGGGTATGTACATCAAAGACTGAAGCTTCTCGAGGAAGAGGCGAGATCCATGTTCACATTCCTAAGAGAGGGGGAGAAGCTTAAGGAGGAAATGCTTGAAGAGGTTGAACCTGTGAGGCGCCAGAGGCTGGTGGACTTCTTGTGAGGGATTGGGATGAAGATCACAAGGATAGCTAGTATAAGGGGAAGCGGAACCAGCACATGTGTTGTTGGAGTTGTCATACACTCGGCTGAGAATTTCCTAGTGGTAGAAGACGGAAGCGGGAAGGCTAAGGTGTACTTGGGGAATTCCAAGACCTTTAATCCGTCATCAGTGATTTTAGTTGTGGGAAACGTCCTTTCCGGTGAGGGGGAGCTAAAGGAGATACAAGCAAACGCAATAGCAGATCTAAGTGGTATAGATTTAAGGCTGTTGAGGAGGACAATTGAGCTTGAGGAGGAGCTGGAGAAGTTAGAGGTGAAGTTGAAGAGGGGAATGAAAGATGCCAGCTAGATTGATGGTAGATGAAACCAAGACATTTACGGGCTCTATGAGTGCTGTAGAGCTCTTAGTTGAGGAGGCAACCATAAAAATAGACCCTGAGACGGGACTTAGCCTATCAGCGCTGGAGCCCGCGAAGACGGCGATGGTTCAGGTCGTCCTTCCGAAGCCGTTCTTCACAGAGTTTGAGATAGATGAGGAGAGATACATCGGAATAAACTTTACCGAACTGATCAGAATCCTCAAAAGAGCGAAATCCACCGAGACGGTAGCTCTCATCTTTGATGAAAACAGCATAAAGGTTGAGATAAGAGGGAAGTACACGCGGAGGTTCATCCTTCCATTACTCTCCGGAGAGCCATTTAAGATGAGGGAATTAAAGGTTGACTTCAAAGCTGGGGCAAGGATAGAGTGCAAGGGCTTTCCCTCGATGATAAAGGACCTTGAGCTCGTGGGAAATGAAGTAGAAGTTGAGATAGATGCTGAGGCACTGAAATTTAAGACCTCCGGTAGGGGGACGGAGAGCATCGTGGAGATATCGAGGGATGATCCCATACTGCTAGACATATGGGCGGATGAACCCTCTAAAAGCATTTACAGCCTGGCTTACCTGGAGAGGATGGCAAAGCCAGCGGCTATAGCTCAAGATATGAGCATAGAAATCTCAACAAATACTCCAATGAGAATGCGTTACTCTTTGGGATTTGAGGGAGCAAACATAACATATTACCTGGCCCACCTATCGGTTTAGAGAAAAGGCATGGACATCTCTCGGTATCCTTTTTCTAAGGAAGCAGCTGAACTTGTGGAAGAGGAAGGATACAACCTAGAGGACTTAGCCTATCATCCAGATTTGTTGAAAGCGAGAGAAAGGGCACTAAGGAGACTTTTTTCATCGATAGAGGGAAAATTGGACCTTTCCATAGATGAAGTCAGGCCAATGAACGACGTGTATGCCTTCATAATTTCTAGAATAATCGTAGAGAGGATAGGAGACAAGTTCCTTAGGAACCGCTTTGCAGAGCATGAGGTTAAGCGGTTTCTAAAGCTTTCAGAAGGAGAGTACTTACCGAATCTAGTGAAATTAGCTGAGAGGAGCTTTAAGATTGAAGTAAGGATTTTAGACGGCAATATGGTGGCTGTTCCATATGACAAATATCTAGAGCTCGCAAGAGGCTTGGGAGGGGATAAGTGGAGGCTAGTGAACAGGGATATAAGGGGAGGCGAAGTCATAGTATCGGAGAGGGAGTTCAGAAGGTTGCTCGCAGAAGCCATAAGGATGAGGGTACTAAGACCATCACACATTCAGGGGGAACTACCAAAGCCCCTGGAAGATATGGCACAGGTCGTCCGTAATTTATTGGAGGCGAAAAAGAAGTCCATCCCTAAGAAGAGGAGGATAGGTAAGCTTGCTCCATGTATGAGCGAACTCATAAGGAGGATCTCCGATGGGGAGAACATCCCGCACGCAGCAAGGTTCGCTTTAGCAGCTTACCTACTCAAAATTGGCTGGGATAAGAGGAAAGTTGTGGACATCTTTAGATCTCTCCCAGACTTTAAGGAGAAAATAGCTACTTATCAGGTGGAGCAGATAGCTAGGAAGGGATATCTTCCCCCAAATTGCCTTAAATTAAGGTCTATTGGGATCTGTGTTGGGGAATGTGGGGTAAATAATCCCTTAAGTTATGGTAGGAGGAAGGCGAAGAAATGAGCCTAGAACCAATAAGAGAAGCCTTTGCTATGTACTACAAGAGCTACTCCTCTCTAATATTTGTCCCTGAGATAGAGAAGAGGGAATTCATGTTCATAGACTTTCAAGGTACGGTGAAGAGGCACATGACCATTAAAAGCATCGAGGAACTAAGATCTAAGCTTGAGAGAGAAACCCCTCTGCACTCGTACTACTCCGTGGCCTTATATGAGAACCCAAGCGCTAAAGATATGAGCTCAAAGGGAATAGAATCAGCAGAACTCCTCTTCGATATAGATGCAGATCTCCTAGAGGTCTCCTGTAGAAAGGAGCACGATCATTGGAGGTGCGAAAACTGCGGGAGAAGGGGGATGTGGCCGCCCCCAGAGGAATGTCCAGATTGCGGATCAAAGAGGATTAGAAGTTTCAAGTGGATCTGTCCGATATGCTTAGAAGCTGCGAAGAGGGAAGCATTTAGGTTGATGGATTTCCTGTCCTCAGATATAGGCATAGATCAAGAGCACGTACTAATAGCATATACGGGGAATAGAGGATATCACATAAGGGTAAGAGAAAAGAGAGCCATGAGTCTTGATAAAGTGAGCAGAAGGGAGATAGCTGACCTTATATCTGGAACGGATTTGGCAGCAGTGACGTTTGTGGAATCTGGAGGAGGGGTTTCTATACCTAGGGTAGGAGAAGGTGGGTGGAGGGGAAGGTTCTCCAATCTGCTACTTTCCATCCTGGAGGGAAATCCTCCCTCTTGGGTAGATCATAAGACAGCAGATTACCTGAGATCTATCCCTGGGATCGAAGAGGCTCTCTTAAAGGGGAAAAAACTTCACAATATAGGATCAAAGGCCATCAGGGTGTTAAGGAAGCTAGTAATCAAGATGGGAGAGGAAGAAGGGGTAAAGATAGATGTAGAGGTGACTTCAGACCCTCACAGGTTCACTAGAATTCCAAACAGCCTTCATGGTAAGAGCGGCTTGAGAGCAGTTACCCTCACCCCTTTAGAGTTAGATTCATTTGAACCACTTGCGATGGCAACTGGATTAAAGGGAAGGAGCATCAAGGTGAAAATTACGGAACCCGTTCCAGAATTTGAACTCGGGGGTTCCACGTTTGGCCCCTTTGATGCTGGAATCGAGATCAGATTGCCAATTGATGCTGCGGCGTTTATCATTCTTAAGGATAGAGGGATTCCGATTTGAGCGAGGAGTCGATGTATGAGAAGCTAGAGAGGGCTTGGCTTAGGGAAAGGGCTAGCGATGAACTTCAGCCACTAGACCCAAATTTCTTCAGGGAAATGAGGGATTGGATAGATAGATTGAGAAAGGAAGCCCTGGAATCCAATGAGATCACTAGAACGATTTTGGAAAAGCAGGCTGAGATATGTGATGCCCTCCTAAGTTCCTTGCTGAAGATGAGAGCCGTGAAAGTAGCTGCCTTGCTTGTCTCGGGAGAGAGGTTGGAGGGCATAGATGAAGAGCTCAAGTTCCTCAAATCAGCTCTAGGAATGGAAGAGATAGAAGAGAAGGTCAAGATTGTGGGGAAAAAAGAAGTTAGGGGGGCCCCCTTGGTCTTAGTAACTTTTAAAAGCCAGGTCCCGGCCTTTGTGGGAGTAGATCTAGCGGTGTATGGGCCCTTCTCCGAGGGAGATGTTGCCCACATACCTGAGGAGAACGCGAGGATTCTAGCGAGGAGAGGGCTCGTGGAGGTGTTATCTGAAGATGAAAGTTCCAAACGTGATTAGAACTTACTGCCCTAGGTGTAGGAAGCACACAGAACATAAGGTCAGCTTATATAAGGCTGGAAGACCGAGAAAGCTTTCTTGGGGGATCAGGCAGCTCGAAAGAAAGAGGAAGGGTTACGGAGGCGAGCCTAGAGGAAAGTTGAGGAGGAAGGCTAAGACCAAGAAGAAAATAGTTTTAGTGTTGGAGTGCAAGGTTTGTCAGAGGAAGAGCCTAAGGAGCCTAGGAAGGATGCTCAGAGTTGAGATTCAGAGGTGATTAAATGGTAAAAGTAAAGGGAACTCAAACGTACTTCGTGAGGGTTAGATGTCCGAGCTGTGGAAA
>QMVU01000022.1 GCA_003661265.1 Thermoproteota archaeon
GGCCTTCTTCACGGAAATTCCTGAGAGCTTCGAGGCAAGCAGGTACCTCTCGTTCCTTATCTTTTTACCATCTATAAGCTCCCTTGGAAGAAAAAAGAAGCTGAAAAGCCTCCTGAAACCGCCTGGCTTCATGAAATATGCTCTTATTATCTCCTTTTCATCAGATTTGGCTATCTTGTTCACCAGAGCATGCCTAAGCCTCCTACTGTTCTCCCTCCCCTTCTCCACAGCTGAGGGAAGGTGAAGCAGGTGGGAGAGGGGGACTTTCTGTATAAGGGACCAGGCAACTCCCCTGTAGGTTGATGGTCCGTAGTTTATCAGGCAGACGAGGGCCCTGCAGACCCTCTCCCTGTGGTAAGCCCCCTTCTCAATCAGATAGGCTGTGCACCTGGCGAGCAACTCCGGCTGGTTGAGGGAGAGGTCCTTTGGGTCTACGCCAACTTCCCCTCCCCTGAGATAAGAGATAACGAGGGAAGCTTCTATCTTCCTTTCCCCCATCCACATCCCCTTGAGAGCCCTTTACTGACCAGCTCCCTTATAAGGACGGGCTTAAGCAAACTTTTTACCGCAGGTCGTCTTGAGTGAGGGGGGTTCTGTTGGTCAGGAAGCTCTTAGTGTTAGGCAAGGAAATCCAGCTTTCAGCTGATTTGAGCCCACAGGATGTACAGAAGAACCTGATCAGCATATTAAGAGATGTTGATCCAGAGCTCGCAGAAGAAGTCGAGAAATCAGAGTGCAGAGTCAAGCTAGAAGGCGAAGTTATTGTCGTCTACAGACTTGGTGCGGTTTTCGGCTGAGTGAAGCAGATGATAGCTCTAGTAGGCTTCTCGAGGTTTCCAATTTTTTACGATTCATCTGGAAGGGAAATACTTGGATATAAGTGCAGAGATGAGGACTTCAACACGTATGTCTACTCCCTTCCAAGGGGGTCATGCGCTGCCATATCCTCGCTTTCAAATCTAAGGTATAGGTCGAGGTTCGTAGTTAGGGACATCGCGATAAACCCCTTCCTAAGGCTTAAAGAGCTTGTCCCAAGGTATATTTACGTTTATCCCGATCTAGAGCCTGAGCTGGTGATAAATTACTCCTACTCCCTTGGAATATCCCTAAGGGGTCCAAGGAGACCTGCTTTTATACCGCTCCTATGTTTGAGGCTGCTGGAGGAGGACGAGGTTAGGGCCCTACTAACAACGGCAAAAGCTAGGGAATCCTCCATAGACATAGAAGGAATAATATCTTTCCTCAATACCCTTGGAATATCCGTAGAAAGTCGTATGATGGCAGGAGGAAGGTTCTTATTGAGGCTGGACGATCCAAAGGTAAGCGAGTCTTATGAGGTTCTAGTAGACAAGGAGGGCAGGGTCTTAGAGGTGAACTTCTGCGTTGAGATGCCCCATCAACTCCACGTATCGGAACTAGTTATGCTAGCAAGAGAAAGCGGCGAGATATATGTCTCCTCTCCTACTGTCTAATGTAGCAGCGCAGAAAAGTAGATATTTAAATAAGTAGGAAAAAGGTGTCGAAAATTAAATGGATAAGAAAAGGCTCGAGAGGACAGTTAACGAAATAGAGGAACTAATAGAAAGGGCTCAAGAGCTGCTCAGTTCTCCCCTGGACGAATTCATTCAGGATTTCAAGGGAAAGTACGCCTTGAAGATGGTAATAGTGGAGATAACGGAGGCCATCCTGAATGCCAGTATCTTGTTGTTGAGGAAGGAGTTTGGAGTTAGAGAATTCGAGAGTTACGTAGGCGTAATAAGGGAGCTCACAGAGAAGGGGATCCTATCCACTCAATTGGGTGAGAAGCTTGAGGGACTTATCAGACTGAGAAACCTGATAGTTCACAGGTATTGGGAAGTAGATTACAGGAGGCTTTACAGGGAAATGAAGGCTGAAGGCCTGAATTTTGTCAAGAAGTTCGTGGAGGTGATGAGGGAGCGTGCTAAAGAAAATTGAGGAAGGAGAGAGGTTTAGGATCTATAGGGTGCCTAGAGAGGAAAGAGAGGAGGTTCTGAGCAGGATTAGGAGAATTTTGGGGGAAAGGGATGAGATCCTCCTGGCCATAGTTCACGGGTCCTTCATGAGAGAGGAAGCCTTTAGAGACGTAGATGTAGCCGTGTACACGGGAAGAGGAGTTGATCCGCTTATATTTGAGTTAAAGCTCGAGAAGGAGCTTAGCGCGGAAGTAGGCTATCCCTTTGATGTAAGAGTGCTGAACTATGCGCCTCCCTGGTTCGTTAAGGTAGCTCTTGAGAAGGGGGAAATCTTGATAGATAGGGGAGAAACGGGCCTGGCTGTAAAGCTGTATCTTAGGGCCCTCGACGAGCTTACTTTTCTCTCTACGAGAAATCTAGTGAAGCTCTTTGGTGACTGAATTTATTCTCTTTTTGAAGAGGATCTGTCTGGCTAAGGCAGGCAGTAATCGTGCCAGAGGTCCTTAACTCCGCTTCATGTGAAAGGCTCTGGCTTACAGTCATGTCTGGCCCCACTACTCCAAAGACCTCTGCGACCGCGCTAGTTCGATAACTTCCCTCCCTGACCTGAACATCATGAACTATGACTATCATCCCTGGCTCAAGAGCATTAAGCAGGAACTCTTTTCCTTCTTCGCTCCTGACAACGATCCCTGAGATGAAGTTCACCCTTGCGTTAATGAGGTTTCCTTGGATCTCAGGCTTGAGGCCCTCTACTATCCTGTAAGGAACCTCGTCTATGAACACATATGTGATGACCTCTCCCTTAGTGAAGACTTCACCTAGTTAATGGCTTACGTTGACTTGGGATATGTTCCTGACCCCTATGTTCTCTATTTCAATGAGAGCAGTTCCTCTTCCAAAAGTAAGGTTTAAGGAGGCCATGGACGGATTTATCCTGTACTCCCTTTCCTCCCCCTTATTTATGTCCCTCCAGTCGTACCTCGCGCGATCCTCAATAGCTCTCCTTGGCTATCGTGTACTCCCCCTCTCCCTCCCTATTATCTTCACGATGTACTCCCCGTTCATTGGATTTGGAATTACAATCTCCTGAATCCCGTTTAACCTGAATGTTGCGTTAGGTATCTCTATTTCCACCTCCCCAATTACATAGTTTATGCCAATGTGCCTTCCTAGAGGATCCCAGACATGCAGATCTACGAGGCTTCCTACTATCATGTGGAGGAGGTTACCCACCCAGTGATCCTGCGGTATTTCACCTGAGCAAGTGTAAGCTATGTAAATTCTCTCGAAGTCCTCCATGGTCGGTTCCATTCCTCCAGGCTCCCAAGCATCTGGAGGCGGGACGGAGGAAGGATGTTCGTAAGCTGCGTGCGTGTACCTCGCTACGTATACCACCGGATGGATCCCTACCTTCTCAACCTTTCTCCCATGAAACCCTTGAGTGGAAGTAATGCTGTTGTACACAGCCTCTATGAGCGAGGAGAGGTCGGCCATGTCAAATATTATGAAGACGCTCTCCCAGTCGTGGTGATGGATGTCGGCCTCCCATCCCGCAAGATCGAGCTCATTGTACGCGTAGTACAGCCAGTACTGTATCATGAGCCTCCTTCCTGAGCCACACTCGTACTTAGCGACGTGTACGTAGGCGTAATAGGGAGGTCTCGAGGCCATCATCTCGTAGTTTTCCGCGTTATTGAAGGTATCGTCATCCTCATTGAAGTAAAAGCTGCAAGGGAATCATCTCTCCCTCAAGCTGTACCTTTAGATTGGGGAGTAATCCTTAACCGAGGAGATCCCCTCAAGTTCGGGAGGATCAGGAGCCAGAGCAAAAGCAGTATTATTATGATAACGATGAGCAGTATGATAAGCCAGGAAGCTAAACTAGCTTTATGTCTCCTCCTAAATTGGGGGAATCGGGTCATCTCGGCCCTTCTCCTAGAAGCAGTGGGAGAAATAAGGGGTGATCCTTTAAATTCCTTTCTTAATAGCCCATCTTGAGGTGTGGGAAGGGCTACAAGCCAGCAAATGTCGAAGCACTACTCTATTTTGTAGACTACGTCCCCCTCCCTCACCCTGTCCTCAACTTTAAGGCCTATCGCCTGCCCTGCCTTCGCCACCTCCACCTTCTTGTGCTCGATCTCCATGGAAGTGACCTTCTGCCTGAAGTTGGTAGTCGCCCCCTCTATCGATATCTCGTCCCCTACCCTCAACTCGTCCTCAAGCTCCACGACGGCTACACCTATCTTCCTGAAGTAATGGGTGACCCTACCAACCCTCTTCTTCGCCTCCATGGTCCCTCAACCTCTCATGATGTTCATTAATTTAATCTTGCTCTATCCCGTCCAAATGAGGAAACTTAATGCGAGAGACCTTAAAATCTGTTGTAGCTCACTATTTCCTCCAAGCTCTTCTTTGGTCTGGCCTTAGGCCTCTCAGCCGGGTAACCAAAGGTGATTAGGGCCACTACCTTCCAGCCATCCGGAATCCCGAGGAGCTCCCTAACCTGCTCCTCGTCGAAGTCCCCTACCCAGCAGGAGCCGATGCCCAGAGCCCATGCAGCTATGACCATGTTCTGCATGGCTATCGTCGTGTCGACTACTGCCCACTTCCTAGAACTCCTGAGATCGGCGCATCCGACGATAACAACGGGGGAATCCCCTATGAACTTGCTGTATCTTCCACGAGAGAGCTCTTCCTTAATTTCATCGTCTGTTATCACTATGAAGTGCCAGGGTTGTATGTTCTTGGCAGATGGAGCCTGCCTTCCAGCCTCAAGTATCCTCTTCATGACCTCCTCCGGGATTTCCCTCTTCTCATACCTCCTTATGCTCCTTCGACTTAGTATGATGTCGACTAAGGACATATGCCTCCCTGCGGTTGCCAACAACATTTTTCATAATAAACCTCGAAACTATAGGGCTGAGCCAAGATCCTCTAGGGCTACGCTTGTGATAGAAAGAGGGGCGCCTTCAAGCGACTTGAGGTACTTCAGTCCAGCTCCTGTGATCAAACAAACTACGGACTCTCCTCTCTCAACCAGCCCCCTTGAGACGAGCTTGTGCAGGGCGGCTATGGGCACGGCACCGGCTGGCTGGGCGAATATCCCCTCCCTTGCCAGGGTAAGCTGAGCTCTAAGGATTTCCTCGTCCTCAACCGTTACCGCAACTCCTCCTAGCTCCCTAAGTATCCTAATGACCTCGTTCCCGCTCGGAGGGAAGGGGTTGCTAATTGCATGAGCTATGGTGTTCGGCGTTCCAAAGTGCTTAACCTCCTCTTTACCCTCCTCAAAGGCCCTAACTATTGGACAGCAACCAGAGGCCTGGGCTACAACGAACTTGGGAAGCCTCTCTATTAAGCCAGCTTCTCTGAACTCCTTAAAGCCCTTGACAACCCCTCTGAAGTTCCCTCCAGAGCTAACCGGGACGATAACCCAATCAGGGGTCTTGAAAGAAAACTGCTCGCATATCTCGAAACCTATGGTCTTCGATCCCTCTACCCTCATGGGATGATCGGAGTTTACGAAACAAATTCCCCTTTCGGCCCCTATTCTCAGGCTCTCGTAGTAAAGCATACCGTAATCCCCCTCGACCTTGACGACGTTGGCGCCGTAAACGGAGATGGGCAGCACCTTCTCCTCCTCTATGGTGGAGCTCACCAGAACGTAGGTCCTGAGCCCAGCTCTGGCACCATAAGCAGCGATGGAGGCTCCCATATTCCCTGTAGACACGGTTCCTATCTTTGAGTAACCCCTGTCCACTGCATATTGGACTCCGCAAAGCGTGCCCCTGTCCTTAAACGACCAGGTCGGGTTTACAGTCTCGTTCTTGACGTAAAGATCGACCTTAAGGCTTTCTCCAATTCTGTGAAGCTTCAGCAGAGGAGTGAATCCCTCTCCCAGGCTAAGAGCCTTGTTTGGTTTGGGAAACGGAAGGAAGTCCCTATATTTCTCCAGAAGAAAGTCGCTACGATGCAATTCTGGACTTGTAAGTTCATATCTGACCTCAAGGGGCTCTCCACAGCTGGAACACCTTGTTTCCAATGTCTCTAGGGGGAATTCCTTCCCACATTTGGTGCACGCGAGATATGGCACGGGACTGCCCTACATAACAAAAATATAAAGTTCTTTTGAGCACCCTCACTCCCTAAGGTTCCTGAAACTTTAATTAGTGCGAGTCTCATAGGACAAGAGGTGGGCATCTCATTTAGGCCTGTATGGTTCGATTCCCTCGGTGCCAAGAGCTCGTGCACCCTCATTAGTACCCCAGATGTTACCGTCCTAATAGATCCAGGGGTCGCTATAATGCAGCCGAGCTTCCCAGCAAGCGACGTTGAGAAGCTGAGATGGAAGGATCTGGGGAGGAGGGCTATAGAGATGGCAAGCACGGAGGCCGATGTAGTTGTCATCTCCCATTACCATTACGACCACTATTCACCCACGAACATGGATCTTTACAAGGGAAAGATCGTGCTAGCGAAGAACCCAAATGAGTACATAAACGAATCGCAGAGGAAGAGGGCAGAAGAGTTTTACTCAAGGATCTGCGAGCACTTCGGTGAGGTGAAGTTGGAGTCCATCCTAAAAGCTCCTAAGGTCAGGGATTACCCGAATCCCTTGGAAGAGATCCCAATAGCTAGGGATAAGGACTTCGGCGATTACAACAAGAGGAGGAAGGAATTGCTGGAGAAGGGCCTTAAACTCTTCAAAAAGAGGGTTGAGATGTGGAATAGCCTGCCTAAGATTCCAGAACTTGAGTTCGATGCTATAAAGGTGATTTATCCGGAGGGCAGGGAGTTCAGCTTCGGAAGAACGAAGCTCAGGTTCACTAGACCTCTATTCCATGGAATAGAGTTCTCGACCCTAGGATGGGTCTTCTCAACCGTTATAGAGTATGAAGGGGAGAAGTTAATCCACTCAAGCGACTTAAATGGCCCGATAATAGAGGACTACGCTGAATGGGTGATAAGGGAGGACCCAGATGTGCTAATACTTGATGGACCCATGACGTACATGTTTGGCTACCTGCTTAGCAGGACGAACCTGAACAGGGCTATAAAGAACGTCGTTAGGATAATAGAGGAGAGCGATGTTAAGCTCATAATTTACGACCACCACCTCTTAAGGGAGGCCAAGTTCAGGAAGAACACCAAGGAAATCTGGGATACAGCGAGGAGGTGCGGGAAGAGGGTAGTTACGGCCGCAGAATTCTTGGGCAAAACCCCGAAGGTCCTGGAATGCTCGATTAAAAAAGGGGAGAGATGAGCGCGATCATTTAGCAAGCTCAAGCATCCTCTCGTGCTCCTCTATCTTCAACCTCCTCTTCAGGAAAAGCCTAGTGCTGAAGTAGCGAGCTGCGTAGTCCGGAAGTATCGTGACAACCTTCCCCTCCTTAACCCCTAGCTTCTCCGAGGCTCTTATGGCGGCAACGACGTTTGCACCGGAGGATATTCCTACACCAAGTCCCTCAACCCTCGCAAGCTTCCTTGCCATCTCAACAGCTTCGTCGCTGCTGACAAGGACGAACTCGTCTATTAGATCCTTGTACCTCTCTATTATGCCGGGGACAAACCCATCTCCTATCCCCTCTATCTCGTGCCTTCCCCAGGCCTTTCCCTTCTCCCAGAACCATGTAGCAGCTGTAGGGCACTCAGCAGGCTCCATTGCAACTATCTTGACGTCTGGATTTACCTCCTTCAGCCTCTTAGCCGTCCCTATGAGAGTGCCTCCCGTCCCTATTCCGGCTACGAACATGTTTATGTCCCTTCCCAGCTGCTCAACAAGCTCCTTTCCAGTTGTTTCGTAGTGGGCCTTGACGTTAGCTTCATCCTCCCATTGCTCAGCAACCCAGTACTTCCCTGGATTCTCTTTGGCAAGTTTCCTGCAGTACTGAACTGCCCCCATTGCGTCGCTCTCCCCTCCGGGGGTGTATATGAGCTTGGCACCGTAAAGCATGTCCAAGAGCTTCCTCTCGTAGCTCATCTCCTCGGGCATTACTATGAGTATCTCGTAGCCTAGGTAAGCTCCAATCGCAGAGAAGGCTATTCCCGTGTTCCCCGTAGTTGGGACGAGTATCGTCATGCCAGGCCTTAACTCGCCCCTCTTCTCCGCCTCCCTTATCATGTAATAGGCCATCCTGTCCTTTACGCTCCCGCTCGGGTTCATGAACTCGCACTTCCCCCAGATCTCGTAAGGATATTCCTTGTCTATCTTTGAGAGCCTTACAACTGGCGTGTTTCCTATGAGTTCGAGCATGTTCTTGGCTACCCTCATCAGATCACCTTGATGAGTCATCTTCCTCTTTTACCTTAAAATCAACTCAGGGTAAAAGTTAGACAAGCCTTACTCCTCCCTCATATAATCTCTCATGGTATAAGGAATTCTTCATCTATCGAATAGAAGAGAGCCCAATTACAACAGCTTTCTGTTAGGGCTTCACCCTCTTACTTCTGGGCGAATATTATAAGAGGGTACCCGGTGATGCGTATCCCTTTCTCGGTTCCATACCTCCTCTTAAGTTCTTCAAGCTTCGATCTGTCTTTTTCAGGGTCGAAATCCCTTACAATAGGGTTAAACCTCATTTCCATTATTATCTGATCTAAAGTGTAGTACCTCCTCACATGGAAGGAGATCTCATAGACCTGACTGAAACCTCTTTTCTTGTACCTTTCCAGACGGCCTGATGTTGTTCTCCACCAACTAGCTTCCGCATAAGGTAGGGCTCTGTCGCCGAAGACCTCATGGATCTCCTTCCAGCAATTATACTCCCCGCAAGCCCTGTGGATGTACCACCCTCCCTTCTTAAGAACCCTGTATGCCTCCCTGATGCTATGGGGCGCAAGCCTTACGATCACTTCGTCAAAGGCCGATTCCCTAAAGGGGAGGCTGTAGCCGTCTGCCCTCAGGATGTGTATGCTCTCCACTCCAGAGGAGTTCTCCTTAGCTATCCTTAAAGAAGCCTCAGATAGGTCTATGGCAAATATCTCAAGATGACTGCCTCTTCTCAATAACTCAATTGGGATGTGAGCAGTTCCTGTACCGATATCAAGTACCTTTCCTCTTTCTTTAGACCTCTTGAGTACCTCCTTAATGTAAAAAAGATCAACATCAACCCCCTCCA
>QMVU01000023.1 GCA_003661265.1 Thermoproteota archaeon
CTGAAATCCCCTCTCTTCACAGTCTTCCCATCGTCTGTCGCCACTCCTATCCTTAGGGTCAATATTTGTCACCCTCACAGGGATCATGTCATCCTATTTCAGCACAGTACATAAATTAAAACATCATTCGAACTATAGCAAATCCACCATTTGTCCTAGTAGATCGTCTAGAAACTCAGATCTTATACAAATGTCTGCGTAGTCCTCTCTACCGACAACGCTGGACTCATGTGCTGATAGTATTACCCTTATCCTCTCATATACATTCAGTTCCGGCAATGGTCTGCTTCTAACACAAACCCTCGCTAAGACATCATCACAGTAATATGCAACCGAGAGATTCTGGTCATATCTCTTTAAGCCAAGTTCAGCAACGAAGAACCTTAGTTCTGGATTGCCTATTTGATGAGCAACCAGGTTTTCTTCCTTTATTTTCGGTTGTCTCGATAATTCCCCCGTAATTTTCTCCCAACATCGATTAGCTTCATCCCAAAAGAAGGCGTGAAGCGGATTTTCTTTATCAAGAATAGATAGCTCTCCAATAGATCCCTCTAATGTTGAAAAAGCAATTCTGGCACCCTTTACTCCTAAAATAGATGAAAGAGAGTATATTGCTCGATAAATCATTGAGACATCTTCTTGACCTCTAATTCCTTCTGTCTTATATGTTTCATTCGGAATTCCGGGAGATTCTCCGTAAACACCTACCTGAATAAGCCATGATAGGTTTTGTGAGGAGGGATCAATTTTTTCGGCTGCTAGGTAAGCTGAGTAACTGCATGGGACATTTAATGAGAAAGTTCGTGGATTAAGGCGTACGGTCTCCTTAAGATCATACCCTAGGTCAATGCTCTCATGGTCAAAAATCAGGAATCCACCTGGAAAGAACTCATGAGCAACGGAGGCAGGGCCGGGTCCTAGGGGTACAAAATCCACAAGGATTAAAGTACCTGCAGTGTCAATATTTTCCATGGTAAAGAGCAGATCTTCAGGTAGCGAAGGGATAACCTCCACAGGAGCGTCTAGGCTTTCGAGTGCCTTCTTTAAGAAGAGGGCGGCTATTATTCCATCAGGAGTTATGTGATGGACTAAAGCTATATCGCCTCCTTGGCTAGCAACTTTACTTAGTACGTCTGTTAGAAAATCAATCCATTTTGTCAGAGGCTCCATTCCTATTCCTTACAATTAACTGGCTACACCCTCATTTATGCCTTTCTCCTATTTAGCGAGGGAACCCTTGCTAAGCGGGTCATGAAGTAGTTAAAATGTTAAATCGATGGGATACTTTAAATTGTGGTTAAATCCATAACAAATTTTGTTTCACTAGTTCACGAAGCGGGTGATAAAACTGATTCAGCTGAAGGTGGTGCTTCTAGAGACGGAAATTGGAGAATCAAGGGTAGTCATGAGTCCAGCTGATGCCCAGGAACTCGGCGCCTCGTTTGAAAGCAGAGTTAAAGTTATGTCGCTTGATGGAAGGGGAGCTATAGCCCTCCTTAGCTTATCCGGATCTGAAGAATTCATCAAAAAAGGGCAGATAGGGATATTTCAAGACGTAGCTAGGCTTTTAGGAGTTGAGGATGGATCTATCGTACAAGTTGATTTAGCTAAACCCACCAAATCATCTGCTACCATAAAAAAGAAGACGCTGGGAACTAAACTCTCCAAGGAGGAGATCTATTCTCTTGTTAGGGACATATATGAGGGGGTCGTGAGCAAGGTCGAACTTGCTGCCTTTGTAACTGCTCTTCAATTTCATGGCGCTGATATGGATGAAGTTGAGTTCCTCACAAGAGCCATGGCTGAGGTCGGCGCGATGTTGGACTTTGGTGATGCGTTAATTGTGGATAAGCATGGGATAGGAGGCGTCCCCGGAACTAGCAAGGATGCTCTGCTTATAGTCCCCATCGTAGCTGCTGCTGGGCTCATGATACCCAAGACAAGTACGAGGGCAATCTTAAGCCCTTCTGGGACTGTTGATACGATGGAAGTCTTAGCTCCTGTTGATTTAAGTTCAGATGAGATTATAGAGATAACTAGGAGGATCGGTGGCGTTATCACATGGACCAGAAGCGCCAATCTCTCGCCAGTAGATGCTATATTGATAGAGAGGGTGGAGCACCCCTTATCAATGGATCCTGAGCCCTTAATCTATGCCTCTATCATGTCAAAGAAGTATGCCGCTGGCGTCAAGAGGATGGTACTAGACATTCCCACAGGACCTGAATCTAAGGTAGAATCCATAAAAGAGGCCAGAAAAATGGCAAGAAATATGATTACCTTGGGAGACAGGTTAGGGATAAGGGTAGAGGCTGCCATCTCCTATGGAGGCCAACCGGTTGGGGAGTTCATTGGACCGGCTCTTGAGGCAAGAGAAGCCCTTACTACGCTTATTACGGGCGGGAAAGGGGCCGGAAGTCTTGTTGAAAAGGCTGTTGCCCTTGCAGGAATTATATTGGAACTCGGAGGGGTCGCCTCCATAGGCGAAGGAGCTAGCCTAGCTAGGAAGATCTTAACAAGCAAGAGGGCCTATGAGAAAATGAGGCAGATTATTGAAGCCCAGGGAGGAGACCCCGATATAAGGCCAGAGGACATAGAGGTAGGACCTTACAGGGAGGTGGTGAGGGCTCCTATGAAAGGGTACATAACGGCTGTCTCCAATAGAGCTATAACTAGAATCGCAAGGGCTGCTGGCGCACCTAAAGATAAGGGTGCTGGGGTAAGGGTGTTTGGTAAGCGAGGGGATAAAGTCGAGCCGGGCGATCCCTTGATTGAAATATACTCCTCCAGCGAAACCAGATTGCAGGCAGCCTTAGAGCTTACAAGGGGCCTTGAACCAATTAGAGTAGAAGGTATGATATTGGAGATTCACAGAGAACATCTAATAAGGTTCTGATTTCTAAGGCAGTACTCTCTCTGGATCTCTTGGAAACAGGGAGGCTTCTCTGATGTTTTCTAAGTTTAAGATCTGCATAGTAAGCCTTTCAATCCCTATCGCAAACCCTCCATGAGGAGGTGCACCGTACTTGAAGAACTTAGTGTACCATTCAAGTTGCTTCTCATCTATCCCCCTCTCCCTTACCTGTTCGACAAGAACGTCATATCTATGCTCTCTCTGTCCACCAGAGCTTAACTCTAAGCCTTTACATATTAAATCAACGCTTCTAGCCCATGGACCTTCGGCTCTCATCACATAAAACGGCTTCTCTGCTAATGGAAACCTGTTTACGAAGAAAAAGTCCGTATCATATTCCTCTTTAACGTATTTCCACAGAAGCCTCTCGGATTCTGTGTCATAGGAGGATCCATACGGTATCTTCTTCCCAAACTCCTCTAGGATCTCGTAGACTTTGGGAAACCTGAGTTCAGGAAATGGCCTTCTGGGCACTTCTAGTTCTACATTTAGGATCTCCAGCTCCTTCTGCCTTTCCTCTATGATCCTAGCTATGCCAGCTGCAACGACTTCCTCCTCAACCCTCATAACATCTTGTTCGTCGTTTATAAATGCCATCTCAACGGCTAGGGATCTAAACTCAGTTATGTGCCTGGTTGTATGACTGGGCTCTGCCCTCCAGTTCGTTCCGAGATCATAGATTTTCTCAAGAC
Organism: Thermoproteota archaeon; assembly: GCA_003661265.1. GTDB lineage: Archaea > Korarchaeota > Korarchaeia > Korarchaeales > Korarchaeaceae > QMVU01. The sequence goes on from QMVU01000023.1 coordinate 3,607, forward strand.
CACCTATTATGGCAAGCTGTCTGTGCAACTGTGGGTCCTGTCTTAGGAATGCCTTTCCATCAAAATACTTCACTTCGAATACCTCAGCTCCGCTTTCGCTGTAAGATCCTATGAGAGCAGGAGTGAAGACTCTTAGAAACCCGTGTTCATCAAGCCAGTCCGTAAAGCCCCTTATTAAGCTGGCTTGTATCTTGAATATTGCTTGAACTTCTGGGCGCCTCAGGTCCAGCGGTCTATTATCTAGTCTAGTTGGAAGCAGCGCTCTTACCTTCCAATTTGGGTCTAATGGTAACTTTTTCTCAGATCTCGAATGGACAATGATCCTCTCTGGTATTATCTCAATATCCGCGGATTTAGCTATTTTCTCCTTTACCTCCTTTCCATAAGCCTCTATTACGCTCTCTTGGGGCAAATTCTCTGTAATTGCAAAGAGCTCATCTTTTACCTTTCCCTTTTTTAGGGTTAGCTGGATTTTACCCTTCCAGCTCCTTAATACGATGAAGCGGAGACCTTTCCCTAGTTCTCTTACCTCACTTACCCACCCTCCTACCCTCACGATACCTTCCGAATCCATATCAAAATCCTCCTTCCGTCTAGATCCCATTCCTTGAGATAGCAACCTTTAGGAACCTCTTCCTCATTTTCTATGAACTTCAGCTTCCTCGCATCTATGTCTCCGAGTATGGAGGGAATATAGGGTTCTATCATATCCCTCGTCTCATCGTCTGCAAGGACCCAACAATCTATTTTCTCCACGCCTCTCCTCAGTCCCATCTGCTTTCTCATCTCTTGAATCCTGCGCCTCACGTCTGCCACTAAGCCAGCTGCCATCTCCTCTCTCGTTATCTCTATATCCAGATAGAGCGTTCCTCCATCAAATTGAACCACTGAAAATTTGCCTTCTGGCTTTTGATCGTGAGGTATTGCCCTTACTTCCGATACATTACCCTCCACTCTGAAGAGAAAAGAGAACTTGTCAAGTGCTCCCTTTAACACCGGGTCGGCCGTGGCTACAAGGGCTTTTCTGAGCGGTTGTCTTTTCTTTATCCTTGCAGAGGCTCTAGCTGTATTTATTGCTTCAAGCAGAGCCTTTGCTGCTTGCATTTCCTGTTCAATAGCTTCATCTATGAGTTCTGGTCTTGCTTCAGGCCAGTTGAACATGTGAATGCTCTCAGGATCTGAATCCTGCTTAAAGGATTCTAGATAGATTTTCTCCGTTATGAAGGGGAGGAAGGGAGCAAGCATAACCAGGATCCTTTTCAGAACCATATACAGGAGAGAACTCACTATTTCTCTCCCCTTACCCGATGACTTTAGCTTTTCTCTGGCTAATCTTATATAGAATCTGCTCAGATCGTTTATAACGAAGTCTAATAGCTGGTTAAAGGCTTCATGGATGTACAATTTATCCATCTTCTCCTTAACTTCCATCGTCAACTTCTCAATCCTTGACAGCAACCACCGATCCTCTGGATCTAACTTATCCAGGTTTTCTAAGACTATAGATTCGTCTAAATCTAACTGGGAGCAATATAATCCTAGGAAAGCGTATACATTCCATATTATGTTTAGCTTCCTAAACGAGTTCTCCAATTCCCTCCAAGAGAACCTTATATCTGACCACGGTGTTTTAGAGGCGACAAATGCTCGGAAAGCATCTCTTCCATATTTTGACACTATCTGCATCACTGGCACGAAGTTTCCTAGGGATTTATGCATCTCCCGGCCCTGTTCATCGAGCATCATTCCGTGGACCATCACGGTCTCATAAGGGACTGAATCGAAGAGCAATACGCCCAGCCTTAGGAGTGAATAAAACCATCCGTTAGGAACCTGATCCAAACCTTCCACTACAAAGTTTACCGGCATCCATTCTCTCAATATCTCCTTTTGTTTTGGAAAGTTCAAGCTAGCATAGAAGGCTGCTCCTGAATCGTACCATACATCCAATATGTCCGGCACTCTTCTCATCTCTCCGCCGCACTCACACCTCCAGGTTAAGGTGTCCACAACATGTTTGTGAAGATCTTCTATTTTCCTCCCTGTTTTTTCCTCAAGTTCCTTCTTAGATCCTATAACTTCAATCCTATTGCAGGAGTCACACCGCCAAATCGGTATTGGGGTTCCCCAGAAGCGCTGCCTGGATATTATCCAGTCCCTGACCTCCATCAGCCAATTTTTGAATCTCCTCTCTCCAGCCCATGATGGAAGCCATTTTGCCTTCATACATTCTTCTACTAATTTTGATCTCAAGTCCTCTAGCCTAATGAACCACTGATCCGTAGCCCTCATGATTAGTGGGGTTTTGCACCTCCAACATATTGGATACTTGTGCACAATTTTCCCAGACCATAGAAGGCTTCCTTTCTCTTTGAGATCGGAGATTATAATGTCATTGGCTTTTCTAACATCTAATCCTCTGTATTTGCCTGCTTCATCCGTGAAAATTCCCTGATCGTTTACTGGAGAGAGAACTGGCATTCCATAACCGACATGGCAGACTTCAAAGTCTTCCTCACCGTGACCTGGGGCGGCATGAACGCATCCAGTTCCTTCTTCAAGCGTGACGTATTTCTCTGAGAGTACCACCTTATGCTCTATCCCCTTTTGAATGGGAATCAATTCAACCAAGGGGTGCTCGTACTTAAGCCCCTCAAGCTGGGATCCAGGAAAAGTCTCAACTACCTCATAATCCTCTATTCCTACTTCCTCGAAGACCTTATCCACCAAATCCGCAGCTAATATCAAATATTCGTCTCCAACTCTGACTTTAGCGTATTGAAATTTTGGATTCACCATGACAGCAACGTTTCCAGGTAAGGTCCAAGGGGTTGTAGTCCATATCAGGATGCTTAGACCCTTCTCGCCCTGAACCGGAAACTTAACATATATGGAGGGATCTGCCAGTTCTTTGTACTCATTAAGCTCATAATCCGCTAATACAGTTTCGCATCTCGGGCACCAATGAACAACTTTTAACCCAATTCTAATCCTACCTTTCTCCCAAATTTCCTTTATGGACCACCATATGCTCTCTATGTAGTCGCTCTCAAACGTCATATAGGGGTTGTTCCAGTCCATTGAAACCCCAAGCTGTCTGAAGATTTCAGTCATCGCCCTTAGGTTGTGTAATGCCAACTCCTTGCATTTCATTATGAAATGAGAGATGCCGTATTCCTTTATCTCATTCTTCCTACCTATTCCAAGGGATTTTTCGGTAAGAACTTCAATTGGAAGACCATGAGTGTCCCATCCGGGCCTGTCATTCACGTTCATTCCTAAAGCTCTGACGTATCTAATGACTATATCCTTGAGCACTTTGTTCCAAGCGGTTCCAGGATGCGGCTCCTCGCTTGACGGGTAGGGAGGCCCGTCTAAGAAGTAAAATTTCCGTCCCTTCCTTCTCATTTCCCTTACCTTTTCGTATACTCTCTCCTTAAACCAGAAATTCAATATCTCCTCCTCAAACTCGGCTGGGTTATATTGTCTACTTGAGAGGAGCCGTACTCTAGCCATCTACTTCACCAGTTCAGCAAAGCACAGCTTAAAATCATATTTAAGATCCACGGTCAAAGCAGCTTGCCCTGAAATAAACTTTTAAAGCCTGCATACTCCTACAGGATATGGGGGCTGGGCGGCCATAGCGGCCTGGGACACACCCGGACCCATTCCGAACCCGGAAGTTAAGCCAGGCCGCGTTCCGTGGAGTACTGAGCTCCGCAAGGGCTCGGGAAACACGGAAGCTGCTAACCCCCTCTCCTTCTATGGAAATTCTTTTAACATTAAGAGCATCTGGAGATAGCGATGTGACATGGGCACATCTCTTTCCCAAGTAGCTAAATATGCACTGGAGAATCCTAGCTCAATCAGAGAAATTATGAGCGTGGTTGCTGATTTCAGAAAGCATCCAGAGAAATATCCAAGGCGCCTGATCTATCTTGGAGGTGGTTGGCCCCAGGATCCTCCTCCGGAACCACTAAGAAAAGCATTTCTTCAGATCGCCGAGAATAAAGAGGAGTTTAGGCTCGCAGCAAGGTATCCCCCTACAAGAGGGGACCCCGATTTCTTGGAGGCGCTGGTTATATATGAGAGAGAAATATTTGGGAGAGAAGTTGAAGAGGCTGAACTTCTCAGCGGCATTGGTTCAACAGATCTAGCTGTAGCTCTCTTCTTCTCAATATTGGATCCAGGAGATGAAGTTATTCTTACAAATCCGTGTTATCTCAACTATACAAGGCAGATAGAGATCGTTAGCAGGCTTGGCGTCAGCATAAAGAGGTGGCCCACCATAAAGGATGGAGAATTTAGCCCGGATCTAGATGAACTTCAGGGTTTAATAACAGATAAAACAAAACTCATCCTGCTAGTTACTCCAGGAAATCCAGATGGTCAAGTTTTTGATGAGAAAATATTTGAAGGTGTAGTGGAGACAGCCTTAGATAAAAACGTGTTTGTTGCCATCGATATAGCATATAGAGCATTCCACTATGAAACTGGAATTCCCTCATATCTATCTAGACCACGGAGAGAGAACGAAATCTGGATAGCAACACTTTCAAAGGAATTAAGGGTTCCTGGATGGAGGATGGGTTATCTTATAGCCGAGCCTGAACTTATAAGGGCAATTGAAACAATACAGCAAGCCATGACATTGTGCCCAGCCCATCCTCAACAGCTAGCTTTTGTTAAAATGCTTAGTCAGGAGGACATCATAAGAGAACTGCGGAGCTTTTTGCTGGAGGAAACACCAAAGAAGTATCATAAAATTGCCTCGTTAGTGTGCGATGAATTAGATAAAGTCCCTCACATCCGATATCTTCGTCCAGCAGGAGGTTTTTACGTCTTTTTTGATGTTAAAGAAATCTTAGAAGATTCAAAAACCTTCGTATCCCAGCTGTTGAATGACTGGCAGGTTGCTCTAGCGCCTGGGGTTGACTTTGGAATGGAGGGGTGGGTAAGACTCTCATTTGCGCCTGTAGTAGAGGATCAGGAACTCTTGGTAGAGGGAATGGAAAGAATCAGGAAGTTTATATCTTCTAGGCTTTCATAAAAGCTGGAAGAGTTCTAGGAGGGGGTTACATAAAGGAGAAGCACTAAGTCTATACACCGCTGTTTTTCGAAAAGGAAGCCTAAACAATCTGTTTTTTCAGGAATTTAAGGGGAATTCCTCTCTGGGTCCTGGTTGTACGAGTTAACTTCCTCTCTTCCTCTGCCCTGGGTCTTACGATGCCTCTATGTATCGCGCAACTTATGCAATAATACCTAGTGACCGGTTTTCTAGAAACATAGGTCCCCTGTCTCTCTAGTTCAGAGGAGATTTGTCCTCTGATAGGTGATACC
>QMVU01000024.1 GCA_003661265.1 Thermoproteota archaeon
AATCTCTGCTTCTACTATTTCAGGGTAAGTTATGGATGAAGGAGGAGCCCCTCTCTCAACAACTTCAATTATCTTGTCGCAAAGTTCCTGTAAGCCTATTTTCCTAGTGGCTACTGTAGGAACGACCGGAACTCCCAGGTTTTTCTCTAACCTCTTCTCGTCTATCTCATATCCAAGCGATTCAGCTAGATCACTCTTGTTAAGGGCGATTATGAGCCTTGCTCCTAGTTCCATGAGCTGAATGGTGAGATAGAGGTTCCTTCTAAGGTTAGAGGCATCAACTATGTTAACCACTACATCAGGCTTCTCATTTAAGATGTAGTCGCGAGCTATGAGTTCTTCTGGTGAAAAAGTTGTTAGACTGTATATTCCTGGAAGATCCACTATGTATAGCTCATATCCCCTATGGTAGCAAATCCCTTCCTTCTTTTCAATGGTCTTCCCTGGCCAATTACCTACGTGCTGCCTTCCCCCCGTTAGAGCGTTGAAGATAACAGACTTTCCAACATTCGGATTTCCAGCAAGGGCAACACGTATCCTCTTCATCAGGACACCTCCACAAGCACCTTTGAAGCCAGACCTCTGCTTAAAGCAAGCCTAGAGCCTTTTACCTCTATTAGAAGAGGCCCTCTCTCATTTCTGACGACTTTTACAGTGGATCCTGGCTCTAATCCCAATTCAACTAATCTCTTAGTAAGTCCCCTACCAGCGACTATGCTCCTAACAACGCATCTGGATCCTGATGGAAGCATTGATATTGAGATGGGTACTCGCTCGTGCAATCTAGTCTACCACCTCCACGAAGACATGATCAGCCTCATCTTTCCTCAAAGAGAGCCTGTATCCCTTCACTTCAACTTCTATGGGATCCCCAAGTGGAGATTTGTCTCTTACCTTGACCTCTTCACCCCTAACTAGGCCCATTTCAACTAGTCTTTTGATAATAGCTCCCTTTCCAACTAGATTAGCTACTATACCTCTATCTCCCACATTTAACGTGCTAAGCCTCTTAATTCCTTGCTCTTTATCCATAGTATCCCCCTAGAGCGCTTCATGCAGTAGCGAAAGATTGGACACCAGTAACACACATGATGAAGTTAGGCTTGCCTAACATATAAATGTTTAGGTTAGCCTAACTTTCTCCACATCACATAATGCAGAATCAGAACTAATGGCTCTCTACATTTGACACGTCATGCTTCAATTAAGAGACTTCATCAGAGTGCGTACTTAGCAAGTAAGTTATAATAATCCAGGACTCTGTAAGCACATTCTGTTAAAGGTGTGGAAAGGATCCCCTTTTTAAAAGAGAAACAGTTCTTAGTTCTTGGCGATAGAACTGATTGCTCCGGAAAGAGGACCTAAGAGGGGATTGCGCAGGAGAAGAGGAAGACCTTGGAAGCCAAGATGGATCAGTGAAATACCCTCAATAAGACATTTCGCGCCCTTCCTTCCTCAAGGGGCTATTATGGAGCCAAAGGAACCAATCTTGCTATCATACGACGAGTTTGAAGCCCTTAGACTTGTAGATGGAGAAGATCTTAGTCAGGAAGAAGCAGCTAAGAGAATGGGAGTCTCTCGTGGGACCGTTTGGAGGCTGGTCGCAAGCGGAAGGAAAAAGATGATAAAAGCGATCGCTGAAGGAAGAGAGCTGTTCATAGTTCCTCAGGCTCCTGTCATGTTAAGGAAAGAGGAAGAAGAGGAAAGCTAGCTCTCTAAATACTCCAGAAAGTTTCCAAAGATTTTTTTGATGGCTAAAGAGGCTGAAGCATAAGGAAATGCTTCAACAACTGGCTTGCCCATAGCTAATGACTTTGGAACGTAATCATCAAGCGGTACTTCACCAAGCACCTCTATACCCTCCCTTTTAGCAAATCGGATCTCCTCCTGCTTTATTGGTTCATGCAAATTAGCCTTATTTATTATAAGGCCAGGATTTGCGCCGAAATGTCGGATTATCGAGAAGATCCTCTTCAAATTTCTAAATGCAGCTGGTGTGGGCTCTGTGACCATTATAGCATGAGAAGCTCCTGAGACAGCCGATATTGCTGGACAACCAGCCCCAGGAGGGCCGTCTATTAGCAATAAGTCGGCACCTCTTTCTCTAGCCAGATGTCTTGCTCTCTCCTTAACTTCAGAGACAAGTTTTCCGGAGCCAGACTCCCCTATCATCAGTTTTCCTACCAGCAAAACGAATCCCGAAGGGATCTCATAAAGATCAAGCCTTCCGTTAGCCACCAGCCTTAACTCTATTGCGCTTTCAGGACAAACCAACGAACAGACACCACACCCGCTGCAGAACAGTCTTGATACAACTGCCTTACCCTCCAATATCTGTATAGCTTCTTCTGGACACTTTTCTGCACAATTTCCGCATCCATTACATTTTTCCTCCAGAATAAACGCTTTCTCAGTAGCTTCTATGGGCAAGGAGTTTTTCAGAGTCCCGCCAATTACCAACGATAGATTTGGGGCATCTACATCCACATCCACCATGACTAAGTTCATCCTTTTTGCCATTAACCATCCTAATGACGCTGATAATGTGGTCTTACCTACTCCTCCCTTCCCACTTACTACTACAGCTTCCTTCATAGGCTTAGCTCCCTCCACAGCTCTTTTGCAAGCTTTATGATAGCTCTCGAGGCCTTACTCTCCGGGAAGTCCAGTAACAATGGTCTTGATCTTACATGACTCTCTACTACCTTATCATCTACTGGGATCTTCCCCATGAGCTTTGAGGAGTGCTTCTCGCATACTTCCTTCAAAAGTTTGTGATCTCCGGGTAGATCTGCCCTATTCACAACGACTCCATGTTTCAGTTTTAACAAGCTAGCTAGTTCAAGTATCAGATCCAAGTCGTGGATCCCGAAGGGAGTAGGTTCGGTGACCGCTAGCACGAAATCAGATTCTTTTAGGGATAGAGCTACATCACAATGTGCTCCAGGTGCTGTGTCAACAATTATGAGGTCATACCCTCTTTCCTCTGATAGGCGCATCCCCTTCTCCTTTACCTCCTTTATTACAGCCTCTGACTCCCTTTCGTTAAGCTTCAGCTCCCCTATGAGCAGGTCAATCCCGTAAGCTTCTGCCTCATAGATCCAGCCTACGACCTTTTTTCCCTCTAAAACAGCATCAGCAGGACATACTAGAGAACAAGCACCGCATCCCAAACAAAGTTCAGGGAAAAGGAGGGGGGTTTTCCCTGGAACCTGCAGTATTGCGTGCATTCTGCAGGCTTCTGAGCATTTTCCACAACTAATACATCTGTTCTCATCAAAAATGGGGAGAAACTGATTTACCTCCTCTCCATCACCAATCTTAGCTCCTAGGAGAGTAGCTACGCTGGGAGCGTCGACATCACAATCTGTAAGAAGAACCTTTTTACCAGCCCTAGAGAAATAGAAAGCAAGGTTTACTGCGATCGTAGTCTTCCCGGTTCCTCCTTTTCCCCCTGTGATCGCCAAGATCTTAGGTTTATATCCCTCACTAGGATAAAATTTAACAATCTTAAGCGATTCGATTTCAGGCGGCTGACTCGTAAGCAATCCCCACACTTCCCTGTTCAAATGGTTCTTTCGCGATATCGAGATAAGACTGCTACCAGACCCTTCCTCTTCCTCTACCCATCCCCCTCCCCATACCCATCCCTCTTCCTGGGCGGCCAGGTCCTGTTGAAGGACTTAGGGAGCCAGATAGGTACTTCATTACTGCATCCCTGACGCTTATTCCTCCAACTCCAGCATATACCCTAATTCCTAGGCTCTGTAGGGAGGAGAAGGCATTTGGTCCTATATTCCCGGTGATGACTACCTGAGCTCCGAGCGATGCTACAAACTGTGCTGCCTGTATCCCTGCTCCGTGGGGAACTGTTGTTGACTGATTAGGCACCACACTCACATTTACGATCTCTCCGTCCTCCACGTCTACCAACGTGAAGTAGCTACATCTAGCAAATCTTTGATCTACTAAACTGTCCAGCCCTCCTGGAGGGCTGGATGAAATGACTATCCTCTCCAAGAAATCACCCTTTCTCCTCTAGCTCCCTAAGCCTGTCTTCTATCTCCTTTAATCTTCTCTTTATGAAGCCCATCCTTGCTTTCAACATCGCGATCTCTCTATCCTTAGGCAATGCCGGAGCGAAGCTTGGTACTTGCAACGGTCTAGGAAGAGCTATTTGTGGTCCAATTCTAAGCGTCTGAAGGCTTCCTTCCACATATCTCCTGACAGCTTCCTCAACCTTTAAACCATAGGGTGAGGTTACAGGTTTAATTCCCATGTAAGAAAGGGCAGTAAGCGCGTTAGGCCCGAAGTTACCTGCAATAACAACCCTTGAACCTGTGGATGCTACAAACTGTGCTGCCTGTATCCCTGCTCCGGAAGGGGATAGCTTGGAGGGGTTACTTATTGTAGTAACCTCTCTAATGCTTCCATTTTCGATCTCCACTATAGTAAAGCTGTTGCACCTCGCAAAAACAGGGGATACGTAATCTTCCAGACCTCCAATACCCTGACTGGCCACTGCAATCCTTTCAACCATCTGACATCACCAATACCAATAGCTGTAAGGGTATGTTGGGGGCGGAGGGGCTCTATACACGAGATAGGGGTATAACAAGTAGTAGCAGAATGGAGCTCTCCAATAGAAGAAAGGCCCTCCACGCCACCCCCTAAATGGCCTGAACCATCTACCCCATCTCATTTTTGCTCACCCTCGAGCTGCTTTAGCCTCTCCTCTATGGACTTAAGTTCCTGTTCCAGCATCTTTTTCTCGGTTTCTAGCGTCTGCTTCTCTGAGGTCGGAGGTATCCATGGGAAGAACCCAGGATATGTCAAACCAAAGAGCTGCCAAGCATGAACTATCTGCCCAGTTGGGGTGAGGTAAAACGCATTGGGTCCAAAGCCACACCTACAGGGCCCTATATAAACGTAGCCTCTGCTCGCTAACGGGAGTACGGCTGGAGGGTAGAACCACCACCTTCCAAACCACCCTCCCCTTACCCAGCCCATACGATCACCATTTATGTGATATTGCTAACAAATATTTAAGGTTGGTTCTCAACTTAAACCTCCCACATCAAGGGTCTCAGCCAATGTAGACGTAGTAAACCCCCCTTTTGCTTTTCACATCCTTCAATAGTCCGCTTCTGATCATAGACTCCAATATTGTTTCAATGTCTGCTGGCTCGACCCCTAGTGCTGTGGAGATGTCAATAATTCTGCAAGGTCTCCTCTTAAGCAAGGCAAGTACCTCATCTCTTAACTCGTCCATTGATCTCTTTTCCTTCCTCATTAATTTGATGGAGATCTCTCTTTTATCAACCCTCATTATCTCTGATCTCGGAGCGACCTCTATAATTCTCTCTTCAACCACGCTCAGGATGGCGGGATCTACAGGTTTAATGTGCTTCTCCGTTACAGGTCTAGTTGGTGTGTTTAACTGGATCTGATCCGGTTGTATACTTGCTATGCTGTCAATTAAGTAATCTAAAGCCTCTCCTCTAAAGTTGACCCTGAAACTGGGCTTAGTACTGTCGATGAGCATTATCTGAAGTGCAAGCACTCCTTTGTAGCTCTTCTTGAATTCTCTTATACTCTCTATTATCTCCTCTATCCCAGGAACGTTCGAAACTGGCCTATTTATGGCTTCAAATGTCAGCTGATCTGCCGCATCCAGCTTCAAACAAACAAGATCTGCTTTAGAAAGGGCACCTCTTACTTCAATTAGGTGAAGTAAGGAGGAATTCGTTAGAACTGCCACAGGCTTGGAGGGGACCATTGTCTTGATCGCGGAGATCATCTCTCCAAGGTTCGGATTAAGGGTAGGTTCTCCAGTCCCTGAAAAGGTGATGAAATCTATGGGATCAAGACCTATCTTTTCTATCTTGCTCTTTAACTCCTTAATAAGTTCATCAACCTCTACGACAGGATCGAGCTCCTTAGGTGATGATATCCTCCTGACGGTTCTTCCAAGCTGACAGTATACGCAATCGAAGGTGCATGCCTTAGGAAGCATGGTTGGATCTATACCTAAGCTTCTTCCCAATCTCCAGGACGGAACTGGGCCGTAAACTACGCTTACCATCTTCCCTATTAACTCGGGCTAAAATATAATAATGTGCATTATCCAATTATATTGATTAGGGATGGGTAAGTGCTCAAAGAGGGCAATAGAGGATTACCTAAAAACGCTCTTTGAGACAGGAGGAGATCGGAGGTACATTAGAACAACAGAAGTAGCCATAAAACTGAAGATAAAGCCCCCTTCTGTGACAGAGATGTTTAGAAGACTTCACAAACTTGACCTAGTTGACTACAAGCCCGGTGTTGGGGCAAGGTTAAAGGCGAAGGGATTTGAGCAAGCCTTACGGATAAAGCGAAGAAACCTGTTAATAAAAAGGTTTCTGGAGGAGTTCTTCGATTTATCTGAGAGAGAAGCAATGTTGGAAGCGTGTAAATTGGAACATGTATTGTCTGATAAGGTTATAGCAGCTATGGAGAAAATGCTTGCCTCTAAAAAACCCATAGAAGTTCTAAGTGAGAATAGGAATCCTTAAATATTTATTAGCAATATCACATAAATGGTGATGGATATGGGATACAGATGGAGAAGGATGTACTATGCTACTGGCCTGCCAGGATGGGTGAGGTTTGGCTACTCTCCGGGCTGGCTTGGTAGATCTCCTGGAGGACTTCCTCCAATATTCCAATATGGTCAGGTCCCACTAACAACTCCGACGATCCCTCCATATCCGCAGCTGGCACCTATTCCACCAACTCCAATGCCCTCTATGGTTCCCATGAGCAAAGAAGACCAAATACGATCCCTTAAACAACAGAGGGACATGCTCAAGAGACAACTTGAGGACTTAGAGAGGAGATTAGCGGAGCTTGAGGGTAGATAATCCTTTCAGGAAAGGAAGCAGTTTGCTAAGTCCCTGAGAAAGCTCAGGGCTTTTTGAATTAGAGGTTGTTATGGATCTATACAAATAAAGCTACCTGTCTTAGCATCCAGATATGAATGAGGAAAGCGTTCCCTAAAGAAAAGCTTAGCAACCTTTCCTGAGCAATGCATAGGGGCTATAAGCTGGAGATTAAGATCCTCAAAGACGTCAGCTATCTGTTCTAATCTTATCTCGCTTGCTCCCCCGAGGTGAAAGCCTCCCATTACCCCAAAGACCTTTTCCGAGAACACGGTTGCGTTCAATAGCATTCTGTCAACCCCTGGATGAGCGCATCCAACGAGAAGAACTACCCCCTTATTTTGCACATTTAAGACAAGTCCTTGTTCTGCTATTGACCCACTGAATAAAGGGCCCGTACTTGCAACTCCATCGCATATTTTCGTTGGACCTTTAACTTCAACGACGCTAAAGCCAAGTCTCTCTATTTCCTTTATAGTTGAGGAGCTCATACCAGATGGGACAAAAACGGGTATACCTGGAGCCACCTTTGCGACATATGGAAGTCCACCGGTATGATCTCCGTGCTCATGAGAAATGAAGACGAAGGAAATCTTACTAAGATCGATACCAAGTACCAAGCAATTGTGTTCTAGAACCTTTGGACTAGGCCCTGTATCGAAAAGAAAGGAGATGTTATCGGCCCTTACATATAAAGAAATCCCCCAGACAGCCTTCAATTCTGGATTGGACTCGCTCGGTTCATTATCTACGAGAACCGTGACTTCCACCCTACTGACCTCCTCAATCTCCTGACGGGTGAGATTGCTAGGTTGAAAAGGCAAAGCTCCTTCCTCACTCCAACGATCCCAAATCACCTTTGATACGAGGAGTAGGAGAAGCAGAATTATCAGCACCAGCATTAACCTCAGTCCCCTGAACAAAGGGACACCTTGCTAATTGAACATGGATTCCTCTTTAGAATTCTGTTTCATTTTGAAACTCAACATCTTTTGAGTAGGTCTTTTAACTGTTGAGGGTGATTGATAAGCGGTGAATGGGATGAAAATAGCCGTTCCCAGTACAGATGATAGAGGACTCGAGTCCGAGGTAAGCTCTCATTTCGGCAGAGCTCCCTTCTACACCATAGTCACAGCGTATGACGGGGAAATAAAGGAAGTTGAGGTGATCAGAAACCCGTTCACGGAGCATTCTCCTGGAGATTTGCCAAACCTCCTAAGGGGAAGGGGAGTTGATGTAATACTGGCCCATGGCATTGGAAGAAGGGCACGCACATTCTTCAGTTCCATGAAGATAGATGTCATCACTGGAGTTCAGGGAAGGGTTAAGGAAGTCATAAAGTCTTGCCTGGAAGGTACTCTCTCATCGGATGAGTCATGGATGGATTTAGCTGAGTTTAAGCGCAGACACAGGTGCAGCTCCAGGAAGGAGTTTAGTTGACAACGGAGAGATCAGCAAGGGTCGCAGCTGTTGAGGCCCTTTCCAAGGTGAGATCATGAAAGCCGCTTTCGTCTTCAATCCGAGGGATGTGAGAATAATAGAAGTTCCTGATCCATCTATAGAAAAACCAGATGAGGTAATCATAAGGGTTGAGGCTTGTGGAGTGTGTCCCTTTGATGTAAGGATTTACGAGGGACTTTTCTTACCCTACACGCCCTGTCCTATAGGACATGAGATCTCTGGCAGGGTAGTTGAGGTGGGCGACGAGGTTCGCTCCCTGAGGGTTGGAGATAAAGTAGCTGTTGACGCTATTTGGAGGTGTAATTCCTGCTATTACTGCAGAAGAGGGGCAGATAACCTTTGTGAGAATAGAAAGGGTCCTCTTCCAAATGGCTTCGCCGAGTACTTCAAAATGCCAGAGAGGTACATGCATAAGCTTCCTGATTCCATCTCCTTTGAAGAAGCTGCTCTATGCGAACCCTTGGCATGTTGTATTAACGCTATAGAAAAGATCTATGACCTTCAGTTTGGTGACGCGGTTCTCATCATAGGTTCAGGACCAATAGGACTGATGTTTAT
>QMVU01000025.1 GCA_003661265.1 Thermoproteota archaeon
TGCCTCTGCCATTGTTCAAGGAGTTTTCTATTATGCAGATGCTCCTGACGATGAAACGGTCCCAGGTTTAATGCACGCCAGAATAGGACCGTACCACATCTCGGACATAGAGTTCGTAGCTGCCTTCGACGTAGACGCAAGGAAAATAGGGAAAGATCTGAGCGAGGCCATATTCTCTCCACCCAATGTTCTCGCGAAGTTCTCTGAAGTTCCAAAACTTGGGGTGGAAGTAAAGAAAGGGCCTGTCCTCGATGGAGTTGCTCCGCATATGAAGAACTTCCAGTACGGGGAGGGCTTTAAGGTAGATGATAGCCAGAAGGAGGTAGATGTGGTTCAGGAGCTCAAGGATTCTGGTGCAGACATGCTGGTGAATCTGATCCCAGTAGGCTCCTACGAAGCCAGCAGAGCGTATGCAAGAGCGTGCTTGGAGGCCAATGTTGCATTCATCAACGGGATACCCGAATTCATCGTAAGCGATCCTGCTTGGGGCAAGAAGTTCGAGGAAAAGGGGCTTCCTGCGGCTGGAGACGACTTCAAGAGCCAATTAGGTGCCACAATACTCCACAGGACCCTGGCCCAGCTTTTCATAGACAGGGGAATAAAGGTGAAGTCCACTTACCAGCTAAACATAGGAGGAAACATGGACTTCCTAAATATGATAGAGGAAACTAGGCTTAAGACGAAGAGGAAGAGCAAGACGGAAGCCGTTACAACAATGTTCCCATACAAGGTGGAAGCTAGAATAGGTCCCAGCGATTACGTCCCCCACTTAGGAGACGTAAAGATAGCATACATTCACATGGAAGGAGAGCAGTTTGGTGGCTTTCCGCTGACAATAGACGTGAAACTAAGCGTTATGGACTCTCCAAATGCGGCTGGCGTGGCAATAGATGTAATAAGGCTAGTAAAGTTAGCTATGGATAGGGGACTAGCTGGACCTCTGCTACCTATATGCGCTTACTTCTTCAAGCATCCGCCAAAACAGTATCCAGATACGGTGGCAAAGGAGATGATAGAGAACTTTATCTCCGGAAAAACTTAAGCTAACCTTATTAGGTCTTTTCCTACTACTTCCTCACTTATCCCAATACTTACCTTACCATTGCTGAACCATTTCGCAAAGTTTCAAAACAGATTATCCCACTTGCTTTTAGGTTCGTTTCATCATATTATCCTTGAAGGGATCATGAAAAGTTTAACTCAAGTCGAGGGAAAGTCCAGTCCAAAGGGCACGATGTTATTTGAATACGAAATTGAGGCCCCTGTAGAGCATATACTTGGTAGCAGTCCTCTTTCAGAGCTATTAAGTAGCTTATCTCATGAATTAGATTTGGATCTAATCGATGCGAGGATAAGGGTTCGAAGAGAAGGCAATCAAATCACAGTAAAGTCTCTTGTCGTCAAGGGCTTCGTCTAAGTGCGCGCGCCCACTAAAAGACCTTTCATAAACTCCTTGAGCCTGATCACATCCTGTAAGTAAACGAACTCGTTCCGACCATGTATGTTGTTCTCCTTTCTCATAGCCCCAAGAGCTATGGTGGGTTTTCCCTTCTTCGAGAAGATATAACCATCATTTCCTCCAAGTTCCCCGCAAATCCTCCTATAGCCAAATACCCTCTCATATACCTCTAATGCCTCTTGGACAAAGGGATGCTGAGGGTCAGTCATCCAACCCTCATTTATGGGCTCTAGTATCTCTAACTCCGCGTTTAAGTTGAGTTTTTCCCTAATTGCCTCGAACTCGCTCTTTAATTCCATAATCGCGTTCTTTGGATCCTCTCCAGGAACTATCCTCATATCAAAGCCAGCCCTCGCTGTACTTGGTATAACGTTGTGTTTGCTCCCGGCTTGCAGCATTGTGAACGTGAATCTGCCCCATATCTTTGAAATTGGGGAATTCGGAGGAGAGTCCAATTTTGAAAACTTCAGGGCTCTTCTTTCGGCAAACCTCATAAGCTCAGAGCACAGGCAAATCAGGTCATTGACCGGATTTCTGGCCAGATGAGGATATCCCGCGTGTCCCTCCTTTCCCCTAACCGTGATCCACCCATGCACAACCCCGCTAGCACCGATTCCAATGTACTCGATATCCGCATCAGCTACCAGAACAAGATCTCCAGTGATTCCAGCGGAGACAACCTCCCTTATCCCTATTCCGCCCACTTCTTCCCCTCCTGTTATGATGAGCAAGGGATTGTACCTCAACTCCTTGTCCTTAACCTCGGCTACTGCCCAAATAGAGGCTACGATTGCTGATTTGTCATCGGCTGAACCCCTTCCATAGAGCTTCCCCTCAAGCTCGAGTGGCTGGAATGGATCAACCTCATTTCCATTTATGATCCAGGGGCCCTCCGCGGGAACCACATCATAATGACTAACTATTGCCAGATCCTTGTCCGCTCCCACATCCAACCTAGCTACAACGTTCGGTACTTTCTCTCCAACTATTTTCGTATCTAAACCTAGCTTCTCCAACTCATTGAATATTAAAGAGGAAGCTTCTTCGTAGTTTAACATCCTTGTAGCATCTGTATTTAACGAGACTAATTTCTTCAGCAGCTCAAGGTATCGCGCTTCCATCACGCGTTTAAGATAGGACCCTTACCTATATTTATTGCGAAAAGATCTCAATAAGCCCACGATTACCCATTTCAAACCCACGTTAGTTAATTAAGCTAGTAGAGCGATGCATGATTTTATTTAACCTCTTTGAGGTCTCTTAGGCGGAACTACATTGGTCCTCCAGACCCTCCACTTTTTATATAACTTATACCTGCCATTTGGCTCCTTAGAGGTAGACATGCCCACTGTCTCATGTCCGGTATGTGGAGCGGATTTCGAGATAAACGAAGAGGAGTTTGAGGACGAAGTGGTCTGTCCTGAGTGTGGAGCACTACTCTACGTCCTTATTGAGGACGGAGAGCTAAGGAGCGTCGCCGAGATAGGGGAGGAAACGGAAGAAGAGGAATGGGAGGAAGAAGAGGAAGAAGAGTGGGATGAGTGGGAAGAGGAGGAGTGGTAAGGCCAGATAGACAGGTAGAACCCTTAAAACCCACCCTCTTCTTTCTCCCTTGAAAGTTGAGGGTTTCTAGCGACGATGATCTTCACTAGGAACTCGCTTTGGAGTTCGGGTTCTACATTTAAGGTTTCAGGCTATCTCCTCTAAAGGTGAAGCTTGCCCTCGCTGTGGTACCGCCTACTGTACTCCTATGTAAATTCATTAAGAACAACTAAACTCGCCCATTACAACAGAATACTACGCCTTATAGCCTCCTTGTCTCCTCTAAAGGTAGTAGTGGATGTAGGGGCGGGATATGGCATAGTCTCGGATTTAATCCATAAAGAAGTCGAGATCCTTCTCTTAATTGAGAAGGACACTGCATTATCAGGGGAACTTGCTAGGAAAAAGCGCGAAATAAAGAACGTTGAGGTCATTTTAGCTGATGCCCATAACCTCCCTCTTACGGAAGAATATGCAGACCTAGTTTACTTCCATGATTCGTTTGATGAGATCGGCAATAAGACAAGAGCTCTTCTGGAGGCCGCGAGGATAGTTAGGAGAGAGGGATACTTAGCGGTGTTGGACTGGGACGGTGCAAGGCTGCTGACGAGGATAAAAGAAGTTCTGCTACAAAAGACTGGATTTCCTGTTAAGTGTTGGAGTTTAGAGGAAACCAAGCGCGTTATTAAGAAGATTGGACTGAAGGTAATCATAGCCCAATCGAATTTTGGCGGGAGCATGATTATTCTCGCTAAGAAACCCAGACTAAGTAATGGAGGGTATCGTATTCATGTTGAGAGGGATCACGATAAGGAATGCTCCGCTATATGATTCTATGGGAAGGGATGTAGTCTGCAAGGTGTGCGAAAGAAGGTGCAGAATTCCTCCCAGTAAAAGGGGGTTTTGTGGCACTAAAATTAACATAGACGGGAGCCTTTACACCCTCGTATATGGGGACCTAAGTGCCATGGAGAGCAGGCCTATAGAGATAAAGCCATTTTATCATTACTGGCCGGGTTCATCGGCAATGACCATATCAACATGGAGCTGCAATTTCCGCTGCCCTTGGTGTCAGAATTGGCACCTCTCAAGAAGGCTACCAGATCCTTCAACTGCCACATATGTAGCGCCAGAACTTGTAATAGAGAGGGCGAAGAGAGCTGGAGATCGGGGAATCTGCGTTAGCTTTAACGAACCTACCATGTTATTTGAATATAGCCTGGACTTATTCAGACTTGCTAAAGGGGAGGGCATGTACTGCTGTTTCGTCTCAAATGGGTACATGACCGAGGAGGCCCTTAAGATGCTGTGCTCATCTGGAATGGACGGGCTAAAAATAGACATAAAGGGAGGAGAGAGGGCCTACAAGGAATTCGTTGGAAGCGCAGATTGGAGAGTCCCTTGGAGAAACGCAAAACTAGCTTTAACTCTTGGAATTCACGTTGAAATCGTTTATTTGATAGTGCCTGGGGTAAACGACTCTGAAGAGGACATAACGCTTGCTGTGGAGATGCACTTGAGAGAACTTGGACCGGACGTCCCCTTACATTTTACCCGGTACTTCCCTGCTCACCTTTACGCGGAACCACCAACTCCAATAGAAAAGCTTGAATATGCTAGAAATATGGCAATGGAAGCTGGAATAAACTTTGTCTATATAGGAAACGTGTTAGGTCACGAGGGAGAGAACACATACTGTCCCGATTGCGGCAAGCTGCTAATTAAGAGATTTGGACCTAGAGTTGTTGAATTCCATTTGACTGAGGAAAAAGAATGTCCGAGATGTGGTAGGCACATCCCCATTAGGGGAGAGTTGATGGCATGAGTTAAGAATGTAATAGCAGGAGCCCGCTCGAAAATTGTTAAATAAGCGAAGAAATGAGTTTGCTTGAATGAGAAAGAAGTTCACCAAGAGGGTAAAGGCAAGGCTTCCTTGGCTGGAGCACATCTCAGATTCGCCGGCGATAGGGGAGATACTTCCGATATCCCATGAAAACTTGAAGCTTAGAGCCGGAAAGAACATCTGCCTCATATGTAGGGGATCAAAGCTTCTATGTAAGAAGCCAGTATGCCCTATTCTCATGAAAGCCAGGATATTCTCGAAGAAAATTAACCTCTTAGAATCCGAGTACTTGGAGGGAAGTTCCCCGCCTGCTGTTTTCGTTGGAAGGATAGGGTACCCCTACGTGAGGGCGGGACCTCTAATTCCTCAGAAGCTAGGCGATACTTCACTGTATGATAGGCCTGAGGCTTGGTTTGGGATGAGCGTAGAATCAATTCTGGAATTCAGGCTCGGATTGGTGAGGGGAACCTTCCCTGTTGATGTAAGAAATCCTTTCAAGGCGGGGCGTCTGATGGAAAACACCCTAGAAATAGCGCTCTCCGAGATATCAGTTGACTCTGAAACGAAATTCAGAAAAAAGCCCACAAAGATATTCCTAATAGACGACGAGATACAGCCCATGGGTCCCCTAGCTCCTCTCAAGGACATGAAAATATACTCTGCGCGATCTGATCCGAGGATGGAGAGGGCTTTCGAGGACGATGACTTAAAAGCTCAGGAAGCTATAGTGGAGCTCTATAAAAATGGTGTGGAGGTAAGCAAAATACAAAGAGCTTTTAGCATTGGAGCTTTTGGGTTAAAAAAGCAAAGAAGACTTGTCCCTACTAGATGGAGCATCACAGCTATAGACGATATGCTGGGAGTTTGGCTGAGGGAGAAGTACGTAAAGGAGAACCCCTTTATTGATGATTACAGGGTCTATCTTCTGGAGGCATACGGAAATAAGTGGGCGATTATCATGATCCCAGGACCATGGAGATACGAATCCATTGAAGCATGGTACCCAGGCACCACTTGGAATCCGAATGGGGCGAGCATAGCCTTTGTTGGGGATTATGAAGAACACTGGGGTAGGAAGGGATATGCCTCTATGGGAGGATGCTACTACGCAGCTAGGCTAGCTGTTTTAGAGAAGTTAAATGAAGAAGGTAAGCAAGCAACCGTCTTAGTGCTTAGAGAGATACACAAAGATAGCCTCTTACCTTTGGGCGTATGGCTCGTGAGGGAAAGCGTTAGAGCTGCGCTGAAGAGAAGACCTATGAGATCTCAAGACCTCAGGGAGGTTTTAAGCGTGGTGAGTTCATTTCTAGGGATTCCTATGAAGCATTGGGAGGAGATTAGCGTTACCTTGAGGGATATATCCCGAAGACAGAGCCTTGAGCCCTATCTAAGCTGACTTCTGATCAATACATCCACTCAAGTTCGTAACCATATTTCGCGGCTATGTCGTCGAATTTTTCTTTTATTTCAAAGAAATATGAGAGATCAAATCTTATCTTATTATAGAGTTTGATGTGTTTTGGAAGAGCTGTTTCTACAGCCTTTCTTATGGATTCCCATAACTGAGGTCTAATTCTCAGTAGATCAACCATGACTCTGTCCGCTTTAGCCTCTTTTATTTTCTTAAGAAGCAACTCGATGTGACTGTCTGTTATTCCTGGGAGTATTGGGGAGATGAAGGCATATGTCCTTATGCCTTCATCAGACAACTTTCTCAAAGCTGCTAACCTAGATCTAACGCTAGGAGCACAGGGTTCAAAGCAGGCTAACTGGTCGGAATCCAAACCACTCATCGAAAAGCCCACTTCTACATCCTCTAACCCGGAGATTATGTCTAAATCCTGTATAACCAAAGGAGACTTGGTTAAGATGGAGACAGGAAAATCATACTCCTTGAGTATCTCGAGAATCCTTCTTGTCAGCCTATATTTGCTCTCTTCCGGGAGATAGGGATCTGTTACGCTGCTCAGGAGAATTAGTCCTCTTCTTTTTCTCCTTATTTCTCTCCTGAGGAGTTGTGCCGCATTAATTTTTGGAAAAACGAAACCTCCCCATTCACGATTTCTTGATTCTTCCCAAAACCTAGCAGTGTATAGGCGGGCGTAACAGTATACACATCCATGAGAGCAGCCTAGATAGGGATTAATAGCGTAATCCACCCCTATAATACCACTTTTGGATAGGATGGATCTAGCAAAAATCTCCTTTACGAAAATCCTTCTCAAAAGCCCTCCTCCTTGTCCTAGAGATTCATCTGAATTCAGAAATTCCCAGCTTGATCATATTTTCTTTGATAGGTCTTCCTGATTCATCCCACCCTCTTAAGGCATAGATCTTCTTGATGCAAAGCCTCATATCGCGTTCATTTATGAAGGCCTTACATCCCTCTGACGGCCCTCTCTTTACTTCCTGCATCATTCTCCTAGGCAAAGTATCATCCCTTTCAGGAACTAAACCTTCCTCTATGTTGTACTGCCTAATGAGCGTATCTATCCTTAAAGCAGCTTGCTTTAGAGTTCCTATGTCAAAGTTATGGCCTGTAGCAGAGGACAAGAGCTCAGAGATCTCCTGATAGCCAACACTAAAGAACGCGCATATTATGAGGGAATCCATCAAGATCTTTAGATCTCTATTTTCTAAGAGAGACTCCATGACATCCAATGCGCTTCTTAGTGGCTTTTCCCTCGTAGAAGGCCATCCTCTAAGGTGAGACGCGCCAACATCTGCTGTTGCATAGGAAGCCCCCAAACCGAGAAGTCCCCTGGGATCCCAGGCAGCCATTTCCAAACCCTTTACATGAACCGCTAATTCAGGAACGTTAAGTTTCTCCGATGCCCTTTTAACGCCCTGAGCTAGGATATCCCCTATTCCCTTTCTCTCAGCTATCGTATGAAGGATATCGCAGACAAATTCGCCTTTCCCAAAGGTAAACCCCATGAGTTCCTCTTTAGGTATAATTCCCCTTTGTACGCATTCAGCAGCAAAGGCAAGGACGCTTCCCGCACTTATTACGTCAAGGCCCAATAAATTGCACTCTAAATAAGCTCTCATCATATCTTCAACATTCTCCAGTCCCAAATTGGGACCTAGCATGGCCATGCCTTCGTACTGAATTACAGATATGTCCTTAACTCCTGGAATCCTGTGGATTTTAACACAAGCTCTTGGACAGTTGAGACAGGTGGCATCCCTTATTCTATACCTTCTCAACGCTTCAGGCGAATAATTGTCAG
Source organism: Thermoproteota archaeon (assembly GCA_003661265.1). Taxonomy (GTDB): domain Archaea; phylum Korarchaeota; class Korarchaeia; order Korarchaeales; family Korarchaeaceae; genus QMVU01. Next base: position 8,078 of record QMVU01000025.1, read on the forward strand.
CGTGCTCAAAAGAAGTCTCCTGAAAATTTCTTGTAGGGAGCATTCCACGAGAATTAGCGCTTATGACTCCACCAGTAGTACCGTTCTCAGAGAAGGAAGCTCTTTCTATAAGGCTTCCCGTTATACGCAAGAATCTATCTGGTTCTGCTATTCTTAAACTTCCAAAGCCCAAAATGGCAATTCCTTTCAATCTTTTCGAGCCCATTACTGCTCCAGAACCTCCTCTCCCGCAAGCATGCAATTTCTCCCCCAGTATGACGGAGAAGTGCACCAATTTCTCTCCAGCAGGCCCTATCACTGCGATTCTTGCGAGAGGATCCGTTTCTTCCATGATAACATCGTGAGCCGAGTAAGTATCTAGCCCCCATATCTGCGAAGCATCCCTTATCTCACAGCGTCCGTCATTTACCCATAGATAACAAGGTCTTTTAGATCTGCCCCTAATGAGGATAGCATCAAACCCAGCCCTCTTGATCTCCCCTCCTAAAAAGCCAGAAGCGTGCGTATCTATGAACAAGCCGGTTAATGGAGACTTTGTAACCGCACAGAATCTTCCAGAGGCAGGGCCTAAACCGGTCAACGGGCCGGTTAGGAAGATGAGGGGATTCTCAGGGGAGAAAGGATCCAGCTTTTTGGGACTCTTTTTGTATAGGAGGTATGCTCCCAACCCCTTTCCTCCTATAAACTTGGTTAAGACCGCTTCACCTAACTTTCGTACCTTCCAATCCATTTTAGAGAGATCAACATCCAGAAGCTTTCCAATCCAGCCGAATACCACTTTCTTCACCGGATTCTTTAATTACTTACAGTTCTTCCAAA
>QMVU01000026.1 GCA_003661265.1 Thermoproteota archaeon
AAGAGTTAATCCTTTAAAGGCCTCTGTAAAGTGGTTAAAAGAGAAGGATTGGGATGTTGAAAGGGTTCCATGGTACGAATACGGCTATAAAGTTATTAGGGGGCCTGAAAACCTTGGAAATACCCTAGAGCATAGACTGGGCCTTTTTTACATACAAGACGCTGCTTCTATGGTTCCTCCCGTTGTGCTTAATCCTAAGCCAGGAGAGAGAGTTTTGGATCTAACTGCTGCTCCGGGATCCAAAACTACCCAGATGGCAGAGATGATGAGATGGAAAGGCGTCATAGTAGCCAACGATATAAGCACTAGGAGAATTAACATCTTGAGCTCTAACGTTCAGAGAATGGGTTCCATAAATGTGGCAATAACTCGATTTGATGGAAGGTTTATCCACAAGATCTTTGGAAGAGATCGATTCGATAAAGTGCTATTAGACGCTCCTTGTAGTTCAATAGGCGAGGTAAGGAGAAATTGGAGCCCTCTTAAACGTTGGAGCCCTCGCCTAGTATTACGCCTCTCAAAACTACAAAAGGAGTTGGCCGCCGCCGGGTACGTTGCTATGAAGCCAGGAGGGAGGATGGTGTATTCTACATGCACATTTGAGCCAGAGGAAAATGAGGAGGTAGTACAGCATCTCATAAATCTCGGCGCAAGGGTTCTGGAGATAAGAATACCTGAACTTAATGTGAGACCTGGCCTCCTGGAGTGGAATGGTAGGAAATTCGACAAAAGTATCTCAAAATGCCTGAGAATTTATCCCCATCATAACGATACCCTTGGTTTCTTTGTCTGTCTGCTGGAAAAACCTTACAGGGCGTAGTAAGATGTGGAGGGTTTTGGAAAAAGATGAGCTTGCGCAGCTAAAAGAGAGACTAGCTGAGAGATATGGAATAGAAGAAATTCCTTATGTAATTGTAAAATCCGGAAAGAGAAGGTACAGAATCGCTACGGAGGAAGCAGTCAAAGTAGCAGGAGCTCAGATCGTTGGTGTCTACGTGATGAAAGAAACTCCTTTCGGCTTAATGCTTAGCATCGAGGGGACTCAGCTCTTAGGACCATTGGCAAAGAAGAATATCTTAGAGCTACCAAAGGAGATGGTGGAGGATTGGATGAAGGGAAAGGATGTCGAAATTAGCGAAGTAGGTAAGAATGAGTTGGAACAAGGGCTTGTAATCGTAAGGTCAGGAGATCTCTTCCTAGGGTGCGGTTTTTATGATGGTCGAAGGATTAAGAACCTCCTTCCAAAGGCAAGAAAAGTGGTGGGTTAGTGGTTACTCATTGAGAGCTTTCTCTAACATTATTCTCCTTTCTACCCTTGCAACTAGTCTTCTTGTTGCTATTACAACATCCGGGTTGACGCTTATGCTATCAATACCGTTTCTAACCAAGAATTCGGTGAACTCAGGGTATACGCTTGGTGCTTGACCGCAGATGCTCACCGTAGCTCCTTTCTTATGAGCCCCCTCTATTATGAGCTTTATGGCTTTAAGAACGGCTGAATCTCGTTCATCAAAGTATCCAGCCCTTCCCAGGACCTCGCTGTCCCTGTCTACACCGAGCACTAATTGTGTTAGATCATTCGATCCTATGCTAAATCCGTCGACTAGCTCAGCGAACTTCTCAGCCAGCAATGCATTAGATGGAACCTCAGCCATGACCCAAACCTTAAAGTTCTTTCCCCTCTCTAGCCCCTCCTCTTTCATTATTTCCAGTACTCTCTTGACCTCCCATATCGTCCTTACAAAGGGTATCATAACCCAGACGTTATTGAGCCCTTGATCATGTAGCCTCTTTATTGCCCTAACTTCTAGCCTAAAAGCAGGTTCAAACGTTGGAGATATGTATCTGGAGGCTCCACGCCATCCAAGCATAGGATTTGCCTCTAATGGCTCGTATTTCTTTCCTCCCTCTAGCTTTGCGTACTCGTTCGTTTTGAAATCGCTGAATCTAACCACCACGGGCTTAGGATATATCGCCCTAGCTACCATCCCGATGCCCTCTGCTAGCTTCTCCACGTAAAAGTCCGATTCACCGCGCTCTATAGCTGCAAGAGGATGCATCTTTATCCAGCTGGCGATTATGAACTCGATCCTCATCAAGCCAATTCCGTCTATGGGAAGATCTTTGTACTCCTCTATCTTCTCAGGAACCCCCAAGTTCATGAAGATCTTCGTTGCTGTAATTGGGATCTCCAGTCCACCGTACCCAGTTCCGATCGTTGGAACGACTTCTTTAGCTGGCTTATGTATTAAATCCTCCCTAATTCCCTCGTAGACGACACCTGTTCTTCCATCAACTGTGTATTCCTTCCCTGTCTTCATGACCTTTGTAGCATTTCCCGTTCCTACTATACAGGGGATGCCTAGCTCCCTGCTAACTATGGCGGCGTGACTTGTCATCCCTCCCTCATCGGTAACTATGGCGGAAACTAGCTTCATGTAGGGCTCCCAATCTGGAGAGGTCATCCTTGTAACAAGGATATCTCCTTCTTTGATTAACCTCTTAGCTTCCTCAAGCTCTAATGTGACCTTGGCAACGCTTGCAGCTATTCCAGGACTTGCTGGGAGCCCTTTTACTATCGGCTCACCTTTAACCTCTACCCTAGATTTCTCCTCCCTTACAGCTTCTTTCAAGCTCCAAACAGTCTCCGGCCTAGCTTGTAGTATGAATATGTTGTTAGGTGGGCTTACGTCTCTATCAATGGCCCATTCGACGTCCATAGGTTTCCCATAGTGCTTTTCGATCTTCAGCCCGTACTCCGCTAGTTTCTTTATCTCCTCATCGGATAATGCCTGTCTTCTTCTCCTCTTCTCTTCTACCTCTCTTTTGATGGTTCCTCCCTGTGGTGTTAGCAGTATCTCTATCTTTTTATCTCCTATGTGCTTTTCCTTTATCTCCAAAGTTTTCTTATCGACGACATAAGTATCTGGAGTTACTTTGCCCCCAACAACAGATTCACCGAGCCCCCAGCTTGCCTCTATAACTAGCTCATCTGGATTGCCAGTAACGGGATTTATGGTAAACATCACCCCAGCGCTACGGGAATTTACCATCTTCTGAACTCCCACGCTTATGAGGACATCTTCGTGCCTGAAGCCCTTATCCTCCCTGTACGAGATGGCCCTTGGAGTAAAGAGACTTGACCAGCACTTTCTAACCCTTTCCACGAGTTCATCTTCACCTCTAACACCTAGGAAGGTCTCTTGTTGGCCAGCAAAGCTGGCATCCGGAAGATCTTCTGCCGTGGCTGAGCTTCTGACAGCAACTAAGGGATTGCTCATGTTTAACCTTTCTCCTAGCTCACGATAGGCCTTCTTTATCGCTTCTTCTATGTCTTTTGGAATGGGTGTTGATTCAATGAGCTTCCTTATTCTCCTCGAAGCCTCCTCATATGCGGCCGGAGTCTTATCCTCCCCGACAACCTCCTCGATTATTTCGTAAATCTTCTCAGCTATGCCCATTTCCTTAAGGAATCGCTCATAGGCATAAGCCGTTACAGAGAAGCCTGGTGGTACAGGCAAGCCCATCGCTGTCATTTCTCCTAGGCTAGCCGACTTTCCACCAACCAAAGGTACATCCTTCATGTTAGTTTCTTCGAACCAAAGGATTAAGCGCTTTTCTCTTGACATATGTGAGCCCACTCCCTCCTACGAACATGGATTAAAAAGATGACCCAAATTTGAGGACAAATGTATCACCGGGTCTAATGCCCAGAAATCTAGCAGCGCTCTCTTTATTGAGAGAGATCTCTATAAATCCCCCACTTCCTGGAAGTAGAAGCAATTCCTTCTCTTTTCCTTCAAAATACGAGCGAGCTGGCTTTAGTACGTGAGCAACCCCTTTCACTACAATCCTTATTTTCCTTTTTGAAGCGATTTTCTCATATAGATCGCTTGAAATGTTAGTTATCAAGTTTCCAAACCTATCTACGTGCAATATTCTCGCTTCAAGCCCTCCATGAATCCATTTGACTCTTCCAAAATCAAGCTTCTTCGGATCAGAGACCAACGGGCCCAGATCTCTGAACTCCATCCCTGCAGCTAAGCTTGCTGCTGCTGGAGCGAAGATATCACGACCGTGAAATGTATAACTAGTACATTCGAAGAACTTCTTCCTTATCTCTCTAACCTCAACTACCCCAAAGTGGTCAGCTACTGGCATCAAAACCCCATTGTCAGGACCTATTAGAGTACAACGCCCCGTTTTTATCGCCAGAGCCCTTCTCTCAGAGCCTACTCCAGGATCCACTACGACCACATGAATTGTCCCTGCAGGAAACCAGCGTGAGGCTTGGTATAGTATAAAGGCTGCTTGAAGAACATTAAATGGCTCTACATCGTGCGTTATGTCAACTACCAGCGTCTCTGGGGCTATGCTAAGTATAACTCCTTTCATTGAGGAGACGTAAGGGTCTCTACTACCGAAGTCTGTTAGAAGAGTAATTATCCTTCTAGGAGGCTTCTCTCCCATCGTCTCGATCAATCCCTTCCTCCTATGACAATTTTTCCTTTCCTAGAAAGTCTTTCACTAGTTCTACGAGCTGCATCGGGAGCACTATCTTGGTCGAGGGCGATGCTGCAATCTCCTTAAGGGTATCTAGGTACTGCAATCTCATCGTTTTTACGTCTATCTCCCTTGCAACGCTGAATATCGTTCTAAGGGCTTCTGCATAGCCTTCTGCCTTCAGTATAGTGGCCTGTTTCTGGCCTTCTGCCTTTAAAATAGCTGCCTGTTTTTCTCCTTCAGCTATCAGAATTGCTGAAGTCTTCTTGCCTTCTGCCTCTGTAATCATGGCTCTTCTATCTCTCTCAGCTGCCATTTGTTTGATCATAGCCTCTTGTACTTGTTTTGGAGGCAATATCTCCCTTATCTCCACATTCGTTATCTTCACACCCCATCTCTCGGTAACTTCATCTAACTTCACTCTTAGGATCTGATTTATGTCATCTCTCTTTGCTAGAACTTCATCTAGTTGCATTTCGCCTATAACAGCCCTCAATGTTGTTGTGGCCAGTGCTAAAGCTGCTCCCTTAAAGTTTGCAACGTTTAATACTGACAGAGCTGGATCCACTACCTTGAAGTAGACTACGAAGTCTATGTCCGTCGGAGCGTTATCCTCCGTTATGCATGTCTGGTGAGGAATTTCAAAGTAATTCTCCCTCAAGTCGACCCAAATAATCTGATCAATCAGAGGAATCCTGAGAACTAGCCCAGGACCCCTTACTCCTATGAAGCTTCCTAGTCTGAGGATAATCAGTCTTTTGTACTCAGGTACTATCTTGATGGCAGACGCTATAATAGCTAGGACCACGAGACCTACGATGAAGGTCAAGATTGTTCCTAAAGATATCGGAAAAATTTGCGTAACTCTCACCCCCTCCTTTATTGGATTTCATGGCTTATAACCATGCCTTCCACCGATCTACTCCGTTTTCCTTACGATGAGCCTCAATCCACTGATGCCAACTACCTCGACCCTGCTCCCCTCCTCTATTTCGTCTTCTGAGGTTGCAGACCAAAGTTCTGACTTCACTAAAACTATTCCGGTGCCACCAGCGGGGATTTTCTTCTTTACAATTCCTTTCTCTCCTATGAGTTTCTTTGGATCCAATAACATTTCCCTAAGAGATAGAGTTTGTTTTATTTTATGTAAGTAGAAACCCACCAAGCCAGCCACTATGATGCCAGTAGCTGAGAACATGTAGATGTCAACATCTGTTCTGAGCAAGGGGGCTGATCTATACATTAGTATCAAGCCAAACACGGCCATGACCATCCCACCCACTGCAAGGAAGCCTTGTCCTGTTTTCAGCTCCAATAGCATTGCGGTAATTCCCAGCAACATCAGAGCTAGGGCTCCTGGTCCAATACCAATTTGACCAAGTCCGTATAGACCTAGCAGAACCATAATCCCCCCGGCCCACTCCATGAATAGGCCAGGGGTCTTGAGTCCAACTACGAAGATGAGCCCGCCGAGGACAAGTAAGAGCCAAGCTATCACGGGAGTTGAAATTAGAACTAGCACATAGGACCCGAAATCCATCCTCATTTCTACTATCTCTTCAGGGAATCCGCAATCCTCAATGAACGATGAGAGGGTTGGGGAGATGTGCTGGATTACCCCTGAATCTAGAGCTTCACCTGCGGTTAGCACTAAGTTTTCTCTTACCATCCTCTCAGCGATCTCAGCAGGTCTGCCAGTAGACTCTGCTAAGCTCCTCATCCATCCACTCATTGCCTCTATAACCTTCTGTTCCGGAGGAATGGGCATAGCAGCTCCTACAGTCGCACCTTGGGCCATTCCCGCGACGTCAGATGCCATTAATATGTATGATCCGGCCGAGAAGGCCCTACCATTCCTCGGCACATACACCCCAACGGGGACATATGCTTCTGCCATTGAATCTATTATCTTCTCTGTGGATGCAAGGAGACCTCCATTCGTATTTATTACCAATACGATGGCCTCATATCTCTCCCTATTTGCCAGATTTATTGCAGAGCTAATGAAATCAGCAATTCCTGGGGTAATATCTCCCTCCACCTTAATAACGAGGGTTTTTCGAGTGCCTTCATGTCCAAGTATTTGAATGGCCAGAGGTAGCAATACGAGTAAGAGAAGAGCTATCTTCCTCATTTCCTCAGATAAAGGTTGCTCTCTGGTTTATTAAACTTCCATTTCACCCAACTCTATGTGAGCTAGGGTCTCGTATATGGGTCCCTTCGGGGTTAAGGTGCTCTTCTTTATCCTGATGTGATCTACCATCATTTCTCCTATCTCCACATCTGCAAGAGAAGAAAATAGCTTCTTAAGAGCTTCTAAGGAGCCAATTCTTTTAACTCTAGCTATTGTAAGGTGAGCGGTAGGTTTTCGTTGCTCTCTTGGAAAACCTAGCTTAGAAACAGCTTCATCAACCCTCTTCATTAAGGAAATAAATTTATCCTCGCCTTCTCTCAATCCTAACCATATCACTCTAGGTCTTCTGTGATTTGGAAAGGCCCCAATACCAGCTATTTTTGTGGGGAATCTGCTAAAATTTAGCTCCCTTAAAGTCCTCTCTATTTCGCCGACTAGGCCTTCCTCTATCCTATCCAAGAACTTTACCGTAAAGTGTAAGTTCTCCGGTCTTACCAGCCTTAATTCGCCCCCTATTTCGAGCAAATTGTCCTGAATCCTTACTATTCGAGAGACTAAATCCGGCTCCTCCACATCTACAGCTATAAACGCCCTTATGTAGCCCACCTACTCACCTACCCGTTTTTCCTCCTGAGATGATTGTTAGGTAAACTATTAGGGACAATTTTTATCCTTTAAATGTCATTTAGGCTCTACCTTTATCCTTCCAAAGCCAACACTATTCCCTAGACCTACGCCAACATATTCTCCGAACCTAAGCAGCGTCCAAGAAATTTTAAGCAACCTCTCATGTTCGCTCTCTGCCCATCCAGGATGTAATACGTGCTTATAGTTAGTCCATCCAAGGAAACCGACGGTGTTCCTCCCATCTGGAAGTCTCAGGGGTTTTGATGTGCATAGCTCATATCCTGTCTCGGCAAAACTTAGAGTAGCCCATCTTCTAAACTGTCTTGGGTTTATATCAGATGATGGATTAAATTTCCTCCAATTTGTGGCTAGAGATTGGAATATGAATCCGGCGGCAGGGAAAAGAGTGCAGTATGGTGATTGGGATTTATGGAAACATGTTGGAGATAGGAAGTATATCCTGAAGTTTCTATGGGACTCTTCCTTCAGCTCCGAGAAATCCACCTCGTTTACTCTCATATCAGATATGTCAAACGTTATTCCTCCAAGAGAAAGCTTTGGATTTCTAAAAATCCATGAACGCATTATTTTCGGCAGCTTCTCTGAATTGCTGATTATCTTGATGTAATATGGGGAACCTCTCGTCACGTTAATGTCTTGAGAGCCGCACCTGTAGTCTATAGAATCGCTCTCCAAGATACTAGTAACGTGAATATGAAACGTACCTGACCTAATGGAGCGAGCTAAGAACGGTTCTACCGATGCTATTGCCTTCAGAATAGCTGATCTAACGCCAACACCAGAAAAGGGAAGCAACCCATCAGCCATTGAGATAAGAGAGAGCTTAATCGTGAAAAGTCTCATAGTCAAGTTTGAACACACCTTTTATTTGCCCTTAAGTTAACTAGTATGGATAAGGTAGAAAAAAGTGATAAGTACTTCCCCATCATTGGAGGATCGGATTGAAGCTTAAGTGTGAGCCAAAGTTTAGATATGTCCTTCTTGTAGGACTTCCCGGTTCAGGTAAGGATGTTGTAGCTAAGATCCTTGAGGAAAAATGCGGCTATAAGGTGATAGTAATGAGCGAAGTAGTCAGAGAGAAAGTGCTGGAAATGGGATTGTCAGAGACCAGGGAGAATTTCAGGAAAGTAGGTCTTGAGCTTAGAAAAAGATTGGGACCAGCTGCTGTTGCCCTTTTATGTATAGAGAAAGCTAAAGAGCTCGAGAAAATCCAAAAACCTGCCGGTTTCGTGATAAACGGTATAAGGAACATTGAAGAGATCGACGCGTTCAAGGAGAAATTTGGAGACTCCGTAATTACTTTAGCTATTCTTGCGTCTAAGAGGATTAGATTTGACAGAATTAGAAAAAGAGGAAGGAAAGGCTTTGACCTAATTCATAGAGTCAGACCTATGACGTACGAGGATTTCCTAAGAGAAGACAGGGAGGAAATACAGCTATTCGATATGGGAAATGCCATTGCATGGGCCGATGTATTCATCGTTAATGATGGTACCTTGCAGGAGTTGGAAGATAAGGTCTTATCCGCGGTAATGAGAGGTTATGAAGTAGGTTAGGCTATGATACAGATCTCCACCTTAAACCCAGTCTCTCAGCTTC